>DAORIL010000097.1:0-14153 GCA_035438525.1 Pyrinomonadaceae bacterium | reverse complement strand
TGAGTCTTTCCGCTGTAACTGTTTCCAAAGAATCGTCAAACTTCCGTCTGCTGATGTTCTGACCGTTCTAAAAACGACAATTATATCTGCCCTTTTGTCTTTTTCCAGCAAATTATAAGATCCTCCTGTATCTCCCAAAGGCAGCATTATTTTCCCTTGATAAGAAATCACCCGAACAGCATATGTTGTGTTTTCCATTGCCGGGGCAGAGTCTGAATATTGATAGTTTCCGTCTTTTAATCCTTCAGTCAATTCTTTTTGTTTAGCTAGAATTTCATTATTGTCGCTGGCCGGCTGATAATCAGCTAAAAATTTTACCCCGTTGCTGGTTATTGAAACCGTCTCGAGGGGAACGTCTCCAAGACTGACAAGCAGAGCGTTTGTCAGTAAACCTCTGGAATAAAAACTTCCATCTTTTATGCCGATTTCTGCTATTTGTCCAGTATAGTCTCTCTTCTGAAACGAATAATAACTGCTTAAAGGAACCGCATTTTTACAATCTTCGTCAACTCGCACAGTGTTTTTTGAAAAACATCCTGTATTGGGAAAAAGTTTGAATAGACCTGTCTGCGGAAGTTTTAGAAAATCTGCGAATTTTGCCGAATCTTCTGCCTCCGGAAGACGACGTTCCTTTTGCTCTTTTGAGAGTTTTACCGGAATAATTGGAGTCCTTTGTGAAGTGTTGAGATCAGCAACCGGTTCACTAACACCTTTCATTCTGTTAAATTCCTGCTCTTTCCTGATTCGATCTGCTCTTTTAGATTGTTCTTCCTCAAATGCTCTTCTTCTTGCTTCCGCCTCAGCAGTAGGACCTGAAGTCTGGGCAAAGATCGAGCCGTTCAACAATAGCAAAATGAGAACTAATTTTTTTTTCATAATTTCCTCTATTTTTACAAACTCAAAATTGAACTTTCAAATTTTTACCAACTACCTATAGATTAACTTGCGTTGTCAGATCGTAAATTTGACCACCAATAAAAGAGAACGATTTTCAATCTACTGATTTCCAAGTGTTGGTGATTTTTTTGCTTGCAGCAATTTCCATAAAATCGTTACCGCACCATTCGAATCTTGCTCGATCAACTTAAAAGCAACAATAACATCCTGACGATTGTCATAACTCAATTCGTTGTATTTTATCCCATATTCTTCACGAATGACTTTTCCGTTATAGGCAATCGAACGTAACAAATAGGTATTTCCTTCAACAATCGGCAAAAACTTTTTGTAATGAAATTTATCGATTTCAATCCCTTCAACTAATTGAGCGTTTTGCTCTGCTGAACCTTGCAAATCGTTCTTTGGAACAAAGTTAAAAACAAATGCTGCCCCTTTAGTTGAAGGCGAAACCTCATCAGGATTTATATCACCAAGGTTAACTAAAAAACCCAAAGACATTTCTCCAAAAGCCAAAAAGGATTTTCCATCGTAGAGTAAATCAGCTAATTTCCAATATTGATAATCTTTGCGTCTGAAGGAATAAGCAGAACCTCCGCCGTGCATGGGGAGTTGTTTACATAAACCCGAATCCGGTTGAGGCTTATTAGAAAGTTCGTCACAGCCTGAATCAGTAACCAATTTAACTAAACCGGTGTTAGTTTGTTTGAGAAAGTTGGAAAATCTTTGTTTACTTTCCTTTGAAACTGAGAGTGTTTCAATTTCATTAAAGTTTGGCTTTCTATACTTTTCTTCAATCAGTTTGTGCCTGCGTGAGTCGCGCAATTGCTGGTTCATCGTCATATTGTCCAAATCACCTTTGACCTGGCTCAGACTGGTTGATGATTGCCCAACAATAGTTAAACAATAAATGCTTAATAAAGATAGAATACATATTAACTTATTCATATCATTCGAGGAATATAATTTTAGGGCTACAATTTCGCCTTCAAAATTTCATTAACTACCTTTGGATTAGCTTTACCTTGTGAGGCTTTCATAACTTGCCCGACAAAGAAGCCAAATAATTTATCGTTTCCACCCCGATACGCTGTAACTTGATTTTGATTGTTTTCAATTATTTGGTCAACTATTTTTTCAATTGCCGAAGTGTCGGAAATTTGCACAAACCCCTTTTCTGCAATAACTACATCAGCAGTTTTTCCTGAGTTGAACATTTCGACCAAAACTTCTTTGGCTTGGTTATTGTTAATTTTCCCAGCGTCCAAATTTTTGATAAGTTCGGCTAAATTTTCTGCTGAGATCGGTGATTCCAAAGCAGTTTTACCCGCATTATTTAATTCTCTGATGAGTTCGGAAAGAATAAAGTTTGCCGAAACGCGCGGATTATTAGAAGCCTTTGCAGTCGCTTCGTAATATTCAGCCAAGTCTTTTTCTGAAACCAGTTGCGAAGCATCGGAAAATGACAAACCATAGTCCTGCATAAATCTATCACGCATCGCATCCGGTAATTCGGGCATTTCCGCTTTGATTTTGGCAATAAATTCTTGAGTTACAACTAATGGCTGTAAATCCGGTTCAGGAAAATAACGATAATCGTGAGCATCTTCCTTCGAGCGCATCACGCGAGTTTTGTTGTTTTTATCGTCCCAAAGTCGAGTTTCCTGATTCACGCCTTCGCCAGATTCGTGCGCCTCGATTTGGCGTTCGATTTCGTATTCAATCGCCTTTTGCATAAAGCGCACCGAGTTCAAGTTCTTTAATTCTACTTTGTTACGAAATTTAGTTTCACCGATTTTGCGGACGGAAACATTTGCTTCACACCGCAGATTTCCCTTTTCCATATCGGCATCAGACGCACCAACCCATTGCAGCACACGACGAACATGATTGACGTAGTCGTAGGCTTGCCAGCTGGAACGAAAATCGGCTTGCGTCACAATTTCGCCGAGCGGAGTTCCGGCGCGATTGAGGTCAATGTAGGAATATTTATCCACATCGGGCAGACCTTCGTGAACATTTTTACCCGCATCTTCTTCGAGGTGCATCCGTTCGATCCGAATTTGCATCGGCTTAAAATCTTTTGCCCGCCCGTGTTCATCACGTTCAGCGGTCATAATTGTCAGCACACCATTGGCGGAAAAAGGCTTATCATATTGCGAGATTTGATAACCTTTCGGCAAATCTGGATAAAAATAGTTCTTGCGCGAAAAGATCGAGGTTTCCTGAATCTCCAACCCCAACGCCAATGCCGCTTTTGCCCCAAATTCAACGACTTTTTCGTTCAAAACCGGCAACGCTCCCGGCAATCCCAAGCAAACCGGACAAGTATTTGAGTTTGCTTCATGTCCAAAACTTGTGGCACAACCGCAGAAAATCTTAGTTTCCGTCGCCAGTTGCGCGTGAATTTCCATTCCAATAATTACTTCCCAACCGTTTTTCATAAATGTTCTGTGTAAAAAAATAAAACGCGAATAATCATTTTATCCGCGTTTCGTTAATTTATAAAGTGTTGATTTATCTCTCGTTTCTAATTAATCCTAACACCTGCCCGACGCGCTTCTTCGACCAAACTGTTCCATTGAGAAATAAGTCCGGCGCGAACCTGTGCGAGATAGCGATAGCGCGAAACTAATTCCTCACGCTGAGCATTATTGTTATTGACCGGAACCGGATATGAATAACCGCCTCCGTAATAAGCCCGACGATTTCCGCGATTTTGCTGATAATTGGTCTGACCGATAACTAATTGGATGCTCGATGGATAGAGCGGAGTTCCGTAAAAAGGATTCGGATTTCCCGCCGATTGGTTAATGACAGATTGAACACTGGTTGCCTGATTTACCGTATTTACTTGAGGATTATTGTAATATCCACCACCACGATTTCGAAAATTGGTAACTCCAACTGCATAAAAATTTTCGGGAGTCATAAAAACGGAATTTTGCGCCGGCAGCCCTGATATTTGTGAGTTCAAATACCGCAATTGTCCGTCAACATTGATGATTTGATTTCGTAGATTGTTCGCTTGGATTTGGTAATAGCCTTGATCTTGCTGGCGGTTTATCGCATTTTGTCGAATTGATTCCTCATTGCGTCGCTTGGATTCCTGGCGTTGCTGCTCTAATTCTTCGGGCGAAGGCAATCCTTTCTCTTTATAAGTTCTCCGATACTCCGCTTCAGATTGCTCGCGTTTGTCTTTATATTTTTCCAAATCAAAATTGGTAATCGTTTTTTTCGCAGTCTGCGCCAAAACTAAATTTGAAACAACAAAAATTAATCCTAATGCTAACCAAATCCTGTTTTTCATAAATCTCACCTGCTTTATTAAAATTATAACATTTGTTTGGATGCAAAACGCAAGAAAAAATTAGCCACGAAATTACACGAAATTACACGAAATTTTATTTTGTTTTTTCGTGTCCATTTGTGCTTGTTCGCGGCTAAAAATAATTAGAACCCGAAACTTAAACCAACTCGTCCCGTTCTGCCAAAAGTGCGAAAACCATTTTCAAAATATTCGTAATTGAAAAGATTTTCGACAGTTCCAAACACTCGCAGCGTCAATTTTTCGCCGTTAATTTTGAAATTGTGTCCGGCTGTGAGATCGGCTTTGCGATTGCCTTTGAAACGATAAACGTAAGTCGAAAAAGTTGAATTACTAAAAATCGGCACCAGATAATCGCTCGTTGCAACAAAATCAAGATTGACCCAAAAATCTTTAATTCTTTGCGTTGCAACCAATGTAAATTGATGTTTTGGAATGCCCAAAGTATCGATTATTCGACTGCCCGAAACTTGCGGTGTGCGTTGATCGCTATTGGTGAAAGTATATGAAGTAAAAAGACTTGTGGTTTTGTGCGGTTTTAAGTCTGCACTAAATTCCGCTCCGCGGGCGATGCCGCCTTTGGTAGTCAAATAACCGCCGAAAGGTCGCGTCGTGGTGCCGATATTAGCGACAACATTGCCAAAACCTATCGTGTCAATCAACTTAGTATAAAAATAAGTTGCCGAAAGTTTAGCCCGAGAATCAAACAAATTTTGTTCAACTCCACCGTCAAAAGCGATTGTTTTTTCCGGTTTCAGATTCGGATCGCCAAGCGCGGTAAAAGAACTCGAAAACGAACTGTAAAAAGTTCCGAATCTTTCATACAAACTTGGAACACGATAGCCATTACCAACGTGAGTGCGAATTTTTGTTCCTGATTTTTCAAACAAATATGAAGCCGAACCGTCAAAAGTGTAAGCCGGTGGCGGATTTGATAAAGTTACGTTTGAATACGGCGCATTATTAACGCTAAAAGTCGGTGTTTTTAAGTTGAAAAATTGTGTCCGAAAACCGCCTGCAAATTGGAGTTTGTTATTGAGAAAACTCAACAAATCCTGGACAAAAAAAGTATTGCTTGATTGTTTGGCAACCAGCGAAAAAGTTCCTGTTCCGCTTGGCGTAAAACCATTATTTCCAAATCTTTCGGCTTCAAATTCGTAACCAAAGGTGATTTCATTAAACCGATTAGGAGTCCAATTAAAATGTCCGTTTGCAGTCTGAATTTGTCCGTCAAAAATACTGGTCGAAGCCGATTGAAAACCAACGCCTAACACACCATTTTCATTTTTGCGTTGGGTTTTTAGTCCTTGATATGAACCTTGAAAAATCAATTTATCGCTAATTATTTGCGTCAGTGCAATTTGTCCGCTAAAGAAATTTGATTTTTGTGAATTGTCCGGATCATTGGCATCAAAAACAAAATTTACCCCTTGATTCGCATTAATAATCGTGGCATTTGAAGCTGGCAAAGTTCCAAAAGTATCAGGATTGGAATTTAATTTTACAAACGCATCCGAAACAAAGAATCTGCCGGAAATATTGGTATTTTCGGTCGGATTGAATTCAAGTCGTGATTGGAAATTTGTATTTGCCGCTCTATCGTCACCATCAATTCCTTTGGTGTAAAGTGTCCGCGAAACGCCAAGATTAAAGCCGAATTTGCCGTTTTTGGTGCCGTCACTTAAATTACCGCGATAACGCTGCAAACCATATCCGCCAAAAGCTGTCGAAAGCTGTCCGTGTAAGCCCGATTGCGGTTTTGGAGTTTGAAAATCAATAACGCCGCCAATGGCATTTGTCCCGTAAAGCGATGAACCTGAACCGCGCAAAACTTCAATCCGCGAAACGCTGGTCAAAGTAAAATCGCTTAAAAAGCTGGAAGCATCACCGGTAATCGCCGAAGCATCACGAAAACGAATTCCATCTATCAAAATCGCCGTGTCCTGATTTCGCAAACCACGAGTTTTGATACTTGCCGTTCGCCCAAATCCCCCAAGCTGCTGCCCACGAAAACCCGGAATTGTCTTTAAAGATTCTGCTAAAGAAAAATCTGCGCGGTCACGCATTTCTTGTCCGCTGATAACGTTAATTGTTTTGGAAACTTGTTCAACAGTTTGCTGAAGATTGGCTGAAATATTGACTGTTTCTTTAACAGTCGGAGTTGGAGTCGGCGTTGTCTGTTGTGCCGAAATACTGATTGTCAAAAATATTGCTAAAAATAAACTACTTAAAATTTTCATAAATCTCCTTAACTCACGCCCTTCGCGGAGTTGGTTTAAGAGACATTAAACAGAGTTCCCGACTGCCGATTTTGGATTTCTGATTTTGGATTTGGATTGAAAACAATCGCAAATCTAAAATCGCAAATCGCAAATCGAATCACGGTTGCGAGGGCAGCCGCAGAATCTCACTGCGTTCCTCGATGTTTGTTGTCTGTAACTAATTGTTTAACTGATGCTTATCAGTTCTGAGAAAAATATCCACGAAATTTCACGAAGCAGGCACGAAGTTCTTTTTCAGCTAGACAGAAAATACTTTTTATTCAAGAAACTCAAATCAAATAATTTTCTTATCTTCGTCTTTACTTCGTGTCCCTTCGTGGATAATTCCAAATTTTCAAATCGGTAAAAGGTCGCAATAATAAAACTTGGACGTAATATTTTCGCTCTTGTAATCTCGAAAAACGGTTTCGCCTTTGGTAAATTCAATCGGTTGACGAAAAAACGGCGCATCAAAAACAAAAGTGTGAAATTCACCGTTTTCACCGCAAACATCCACCTCTTTCGGTAAATCGGCAACAAATGATTGATCGATCACTCTGCCGCAAAAATTTTGGTCGAGTTTGGTCGCATCAACGCAAACCGTAATCGTCTTAAAATTCAATTCAATAAATTCTTCAACCAATTTCGGAGTCGGAATTTGCCACAATGGAAAAACTCCTTTTAAACCTTTTTCTTTCAATTTATTTTCCCGATAATCGCGTAAATCCTGCAGAAAAATATCGCCGAAAATCGAATGTGTAATGCCTTTTGAAACCAGAAAATCAAGCGTTTTATTCATCTCGGCTTCGTAATCTTCCATCGAAGGCATTTCAGGCAATAAAACCTCGATTAACTCAATTCCAATCGCTTTGGCTTGTTTTTTCAAAAGTTCGCGCCGAACTCCGTGCATCGAAATTCTTTGCCAATGCGAATTGACCGTGGTTAAAAGATATTCAACTTCGAACTCATTGCCCTGCAATATTTTATGCAGAGCAAACGCCGAATCTTTACCGCCGCTCCAATTCATAACTGCTTTATTTTTGGGCATAATTTTTCAATAAATCAGAATCTGTTTTTTCTAATGGATTAAGATTCTCAGGAACCTCAATTCCGGCGACTTTCGCTAAAATTTTATGTAGCTGCCGAATTCCCTCAGTCAAAGCTGCCGGACCGGGCTGTAAAATATATGCAGATTTTACTTCATAAATGTGTCTATTTTTGACGGCTTCAATATTTTCCCAACCATCCCGCGAGAGCACCAGTTTTTTTTTCAACGCTTTTCCGCACCACGAACCGATAATGACTTGGGGATTCGCATCAATTACTTTTTGTGAATCAATAATCCGGTCTTTTGCTCCTTGAAATTTTCTGAGCTCGGGAAAAGTCGGCTCCCCACCCGCAATTTCAATCAACTCTTCAACCCAACGAATCCCCGAAATCAATGGGTCAAACCATTCTTCGAAATAAACTCGCGGACGAAATGGAAAGTTTTTAGCGGATTCGGCAATTGCAGATAATTCGCTTTGCATTGTTTCGACCAATTTGTTTGCTTTATTTTCACAACCAATCACTCTTCCAACGGTCAAAATCATTTCCAAAATCTCATTGACACCGCGTTGATTAAAAGTAAAAACTGTCACCCCACGTCGAATCAATTCCGCCGCAATATCGGCTTGCAAATCCGAAAAGGCAAAGACCAAATCAGGCTCAAGCGACATTATTTTGTCAAATTTGGCATTGATAAAAGCCGAAACCTTTGGTTTTTGCCGCGCTTCGGGCGGACGAACCGTGTAGCCCGAAATGCCGACAATTCTTTCACCTTCGCCGAGCAAATAAATCGTTTCGGTCGTCTCTTCGGTCAAACAAATTATCCGTCGCGGATAGCCCGCTAAATCGTTAAACATTTCAGTAACTCATTGTGATTCTTGGCTTTCCACTTTTCGGATGTCCGTCCAGAAAAACCTCAACCTCAAAAACTTCCCGTAAATTTTCCGCCGTTAAAACTTCATTTGGTGCGCCTTTTGCCACAACTTTTCCGCGTTTCAAAAGCAAAATTTCGTCAGCAAATTCTGATGCTAGGTTCAAATCGTGGGTGATAATCACGGCTGACGAATCACAGGTTTGGCAACGCTCCCGCACAAGCCGAAAAAGAATCGTCTGATGCGATAGATCAAGGTTGGCAGTCGGCTCATCCAGCAAAAGAATTCTCGCTTGGGTTGCTAACGCCCGCGCAAAAACGACTCGTTGGCGTTCTCCCCCCGAAAGTTCATTCATTAAACGCGCTTCGTAATCCCGCAAATCACACATTTCCAGAGCATTTTCGGCAATCCGCAAATCATCTTCACTTTCCCAACCAAACACGCCGCCGTGGGCAAATCTTCCCGACAAAACAAATTCCAATACCGATACCGGGAATTTCGTTTCGTTTTCCTGTGCAACTACCGCAATTTTCTGAGCAATTTCACGACGCGAATAGGATTCGAGCGGTTTGTCGCCCAATAAAATCGTGCCGCTCGTTATTGGTAAACTACCGTTCAAAGATTTCAAAAGAGTTGTTTTCCCTGCCCCGTTTGCTCCCAAAACAGCCACAATTTTATTTTCCCGCAAAGTAAAATCAACGTCTTTGATAACTTCACTCGCGCCGTAATTGATGGAAATGTTTTGGATATTTAACATTTTTTTGAGCCACGAAATAACACGAAAATGCACAAAAAAAGCATTAAATATTTCGTGATCTTTTGTGTTTGTTTGTGGCTAATTCTTTCTTAATAAATAAATAAACAATGGCGCACCGATTAACGCCGTGATTGCTCCGACCGGCAATTCTCTCGGTGCAATGGTAACTCGGGCTACCGTATCTGCTAAAACTACAAAAATTGCCCCGGCAAGTGCTGAAAATGGGATAACTAACCGATTATCGCTTCCAGTTATTAGGCGAATCAGATGCGGAACAATCAAACCGACATAGCCGACCGACCCACTGGCAGCTACCGAAATTCCAACCAAAGCCGAAGCCGTGGCAAAAATTATCAGGCGCACCCGTTTTACTTCAACTCCGAAATCAAAAGCATCGCGCTCTCCGATCATCATTAAATTCAAGGACTTAGCCTGCGAACTCAATATAATTGTGCCGATGACAACCACAATCAAAGTTAAGTAAAATCCGTTTTTTGTAGCTTGCGACAAATCGCCCAAAAGCCAAAAAGTAAAACTCTGTAATTTGGTCGCATCCAGAAGCGAAGTCAGCAAAACAATGATTGATGAAAGAAATGTTGTGACGATGACGCCCGATAACACCAACCTTTCGACACTCATTCCCGCCCGCGATTTTGCCATTTGATAGACCACAAAGGTTGCCAAAGCCGATCCTGAAAAAGCCATAATTGGGCGCATAAACTCAAAATTCCCAAAAAAGACAATCGCCAACATCGTCCCCAGCGCTGCCCCATTTGAAACACCCAAAAGATAAGGTTCCGCTAAAGGATTTCGCAAAAGTGCTTGCAAACTTGCACCGGCTACTGCCAGCGAAGCGCCAACTGTTGCTCCAAGCAAAACTCTCGGAATCCGAATATCAAATAAAATTGATGATTGTGATTCGCTTAGATCAAAGAATGATAATTTTTCACTGCCCAATAAAACTGCTATAAACAAAGCGATTATCAATAACAAAATCAATCCAACGCTTATTTTCAAAAACCGATGCGAGGACGCGGAGACACGGGAAGGCAGGGATTTCTCTCGCTGTCTCGCTGTCTCACCATCTCCTCGTTTCTCAATATTCATTAATGAATTTTTTCCGCAATCTGTTCCAAACCATCCACCACTCGCGGTGAAGGACGCGATAAAATATCAGCGTTTACTTTGAAAACTTTGCCGTTTTTGACCGCTTTTGAATCCTTAAAAACTTCGTTTGGCTCATTATTATCGGGACTTTCGGACAAAATTATGACATCGGGATTAAGTGCTAACGCCGTTTCTTTGCTCAATTTAGGATATGCCGTGGCTAAATCTTTAGTAACTGAATCGCCACCGGCTTTGGCAATCAAATCCGTCATAAACGAACCCTTTCCAATTGTGTAAAGGGCTTTATCGATCTGCACAAAAATTCTTGGTTTTGCAGCGTTTTTCGTTTTTTCTTCAACGTCTGCCACTCGCTTTTTTAAACTGGTAATAACTTCTCCGGCTTTAGCCTTTGCGCCAAGAATTTCGCCGATTTTTTCAATACTTTGATAGATTCCATCTAATGAATTCGGATTGGTGACAAAAACGGTAATCCCTTGTGTTTCGAGAGTTTTAGTAAAAGATTCAAGTTGTGAAGCAGTCGAAACGAAAACAACTTGCGGTTTCATCGCGATAATGTTTTCGATATTTGGTTTGACCGTGTCGCCAATGCTGGGTATCTTTTTTGCCTCTTCGGGAAAGTTGCAAAAATCCGTTCTGCCAACCAATTTGTCACCTGCACCAACGGCAAAAACGATTTCAGTTAAACTTGGAGCTAACGAAACTACACGGGTTACTTTTTCGGGAATTTTGACCTGACGACCTAGATCATCAGTAATATCACGAGTTGCGGTTGGCGGTAAATTATTGTCTTGCGTGGGTTTGCAGGCAAAAGAAAATAATAAGCAGAAAATGACAAATAATAATTTAATTTTTAACAAAATGAAAAACCCCGTTTTGTTTACCTCTAACGCAAAGGCAAGCAAAACAGGGCTTTTCACATCAACAAAAAAGGAGAAAAGAGAAAAACAACATCTTACACAGCCGAACGCCTTTACGCGAAGCATTCATTTGGCTATAAGCATTTTGGCAGGTCTCCTGACTTTACAGTGGCGCGACCGTGCGGTTTGTTTCACCCGACTTCCCTATTCTTCGTTCTTAAAAACGACACCAAAACGATTATGCTGAAAAGAACTATTAGATTAATTTTTACTTAACCTAATGATTGGGAAGTTATCACCCTTTTTGGCAAAAGTCAAAATCTTTTACAGATTATTCTTGAAATTAACTACCAAATACGGCTATTCTGAAACTGTTAATCAACAAATCAATCAACTTAGAAAACTTTATGTCTGAAAATCAAAATGTAGTTGCTGTAATTTTAGGAGGCGGAGCAGGCACCAGGCTCTTCCCTTTGACTCAACACCGTTCAAAACCTGCAGTTCCGTTAGGCGGAAAATATCGTTTGATTGATGTTCCGATTTCAAATTGCATCAACTCCGGCATTACCCAAATCTTTGTTTTAACCCAATATAATTCGGCTTCGTTGAATCGCCATATTTCGAAAACTTATCGGTTTTCGAGTTTCTCCACCGGCTTTGTCGAAGTTTTAGCGGCGGAACAGACCAGAGACAATAAAGAATGGTTTCAAGGAACAGCAGATGCAGTGCGCCAAATGATTCCGCATATTAGAGATTGGAGGGTTGATACACTTTTGATTTTATCAGGCGATCATCTGTATCGGATGGATTACCGCAAATTTTTGCAGCGACATTTTGATACCAATGCCGATTTAACAATTTCGGCAATTCCAAACCGTCGCGAAGAAGCCGAAGAATTTGGTTTGCTCAAAACTGATGAAAAGGGGCGAATTGTAGAATTTAAAGAAAAACCGAAAGGCGATGCGCTCGAAGCAATGCGGGTTGATACAACACAATTCGGTTTGACTCAAGAAGAAGCAGAAATGCGCCCGTTTTTGGCTTCGATGGGCATTTACGTTTTTAATTACGAAAAACTGCTCACTCTTTTGGATGAAGATAAAACTTGGGTTGATTTTGGTAAAGAGATCATTCCCGATGCAATTAAAAAATATAATGTCCAGGCACATCTTTACAAAGATTATTGGGAAGACATCGGAACCATTCGTGCTTTTTACGAAGCCAATCTTGATCTAGCTTCCCCGTTGCCAAAATTTAATTTTTTTAACACCGATGCGCCGATTTATACCCGCACCCGTTATTTGCCGCCGTCCAAAGTTCATAATTGCAACATTGATAATTCGATGGTCAGCGAAGGCTGTATTTTGAGCGGTGTGACAACAAAAAATTCGATTATCGGGTTGCGAAGCCGGATCGGGGCAGGTTCAAAAATCGAAAATTCAATCGTGATGGGTTCTGACCTTTTTGAGTCAATCGAAGAAATGAAAACTAACATTTCACGCGCCATCCCGCACATCGGCATTGGTGAAAACTGCACTATCAAACGAGCAATTATTGATAAAAACGCCCGCATCGGAAAAAACGTGCATCTTATCAACCAGCACGGAATTGATGCTGCCGATGATGCCGACGGAAACTATTTTATTCGCGAAGGCATTATTTTAATTCCAAAGAATGCAATTATTCCTGATGGAACGGTGATTTAATTTGCGGTTGATAAAAGCTAAAAAGCATAGAGTTTGCAAAAAACCATATTTGCTTCTTGTAAACTCTGTGCTTTTTATTATGACTGTTTCCTAATCACCTTTGGTCTTTTTTTCTTTTCTTTTAACCGTATAACTCTCGCGTGCCCGAACGGCTACACCTTTTTGAGCAACACGCACTTTTAGCTTACGTTTTCTTTCGGATTGTTCCTCCTTTGGATAAAAACCCAAACTGTAAGTTTGACGCAATTCGTCTGCAATATTTGAAAAAGCTAAAGCCATACTAGCTTTATCGGTGGCGGGCAAAACTCTACCGCCCGTTTCTAAAGCCATTCGACTAAGGTATAAATGCGCAGTTTCATATTCTTGCGAAGAAGTTCCCGACCCAGGCATAGTTGTCGTTGACGTTGGAATACCACCTGGGTTGTTAGGCGGATTTTGTGTCGGATTTGGATTTCTCTGAACTTTCACATTTGGAAACGGAAATGGCAAAGTATTTCCGGGAGTTTGCGGAATTTGGGTTGAAGACGGAGTTCCGCTCGGGATTGGAAGTTTAACCGGCATCCGCGAAGCATTATTGACATCATTAAATGTATCGTATTGAATCGGATAGATTATTGCGTCAAGTTCTTCGGCATCACGCACATTCCTTTCCAAATTTGAGGTAGTGCTGGTCGTATCAACTCCGTCGGTAAAAAGCACAATTGCTTTTCTTCCCTCGATAGTTCGGAGTCTTTTCATTACCATATCAACCGCTTCATAAAGACTCGTTCCCGTTCCGATCTTCGTTTGTTTGATCGCACTCCAAACTTCTTTGCGATCAGTAGTTGGCTCGCAATGAACGTGGAATTCCTGATCAAAAGAGACAACCATCACTTTATCCTTGGGACGAAGCTGAGCCGTAAAACCGTTGGCGGCACTCTGAATTTCTGAGGTTTTGAAAACGGTGGAATAGCTCATATCCAACATCAGAACTACTGTAAAAGGCTCTTCGACGTTTGAAAAATACGCTACTTCCTGCTCAACCTCATCTTCAAAGATCTTAAAATCATCTTTCTTTAATCCCGGAACAAATTTTCCGCCGCGATCCAAAACTTTTACGGGTATTGTGACTAAACTTGTTTCAACCTTGATGACTTCGCCGTCGTCAATGGCAGCATTTTTTTCGTCCGTTTTGGGATTAGCAGAAACAGTATCAAGCTAGGAAGTGCGCCGTGTTGGGCAAGAGTGTAGATCCTGGTGGTCGCCCGATCATTAACAAAAAAACACTTATCTTTTCTTATCCTCCATCCTCCCTTATCTCTCT
>DAORIL010000096.1:0-14177 GCA_035438525.1 Pyrinomonadaceae bacterium | reverse complement strand
AGATGATTTGCCCAACGGCTTAAATTGGTATGGAACATAGGATTTTGGATTTTGGATTTTGGATTTTAGATTTCTCGCGGAAATCTGCGTCTCTTGCTGTCTATCTGTGTTTAATTTTTACCATTTCAATTTTTGCCCAATCAGGACGAGTCAAACCGTCTGAATCACCAACTCCAAGCCGCCAAAAACCTGTCGATTATCCGAGCGCAATCAACGATCCGATCACGCCTAAATCTACTCCAACTCCCCAAAAAGTTGAGAAAAAAAATGATGATGATGTCATCGAAGTTAATTCAGTTTTGATTCCGATTCCCGCCTCGGTTCTGGATCTTCAAGGACGCGCTATCGGTAATCTAAGTTTAGCTGATTTTGAACTCCAAATTGACGGCAAACCCGCAGAGATCAGTGATATTTCCCGTTCGCAATCGCCTGTGCGATTGGCTTTGCTTTTTGATAACAGTTCGAGTGTTATCCAAGCCCGCGAGTTTGAAAAGAAAGCAGCAGTGAGATTCTTTAAACAGGTAATTCGACCCGAAAAAGACCTTGCTGCACTGTATAGCGTGGCAACAGTGGCGCGGTTAGAACAGCCTTTGACCAAAAATGTTTCGCAATTAGTAGATGCCATCGAAAATTTTGCCAAACCCGAAGGCGCAACTTCGCTTTTAGATGGAATAATTCAGGCTGCAAATTATTTGAAAGATTACCAAGGTCGGCGCGTCATCGTCATTGTTTCCGATGGTGAGGACACTCTCAGCGATTCAAGTTTGGAAGAGGCGATTAAAGCTATCCAAATCGCAAATTGTCAAGTTTATGTGGTCAAAACTACCGAGTTTGAAAATCTAAAACGCACCGGTTCCAGAGTCGGAAATGCTAATATTCGCGCCCTCACAGCAGAACGCAGAATGCAGGAGATTTCTGCTGAAACAGGCGGTGCAGTTTATTCTCCGATTGATGAAGATGAATTGGAAAGTGCCTTTAACCGAATTTCTGCTGAACTTTCCGAACAATATATTTTGAGTTATTATCCCGAAAACACTAACGAACGCGGAAAATTTCAGTCCATCTCACTTAACGTCAAAAACAAAAATGGTTTGACCGTCCGCACCCGCAAAGGTTATTACATTCCAAAGAAAAATTGATAATGGAACTTTTTGGCAAAAATGCTGTCTAATTAGCTGAGGACAAAATAATGAAAAGATATTCGTTTTGGATAATTATAGCGTTATTTTCTTTTTCGATTGGTCTGTGCGCGGTTTTGGCTTGGCTTTATTACGGACAAAAAGATATTGTCGAAATTGAGCCAATTCTTTTACTTGATAATAGTTGCATTCAATCAAAAAGTTACCCCGGACTTTCAAAGAAAATTTCTGAACTACAAAAGGGCAAAAGTGGCTATTTCCCAAAAGGAACATGGAAAAGTTTTGATATAGCTGACCTTTCTATGAATGAGTGGTATGGAAAGTTTTTGAAGTCAATGGATGAAACATCTTTGCTTGATGTTTCTGATAATACAGAAGTTTACCGTTTTCTTTGGCTCAGAAGTTTTCATCATCCGATTTTTGTTAGAATTGAGCGAAACGGTAATTCAATTCAACTTTTTTCCAAAGAACTTGATGGTGGAGGTGGATACGAACCAGGTAAAGTGTTAAGGCAAGAACATAAAATTTTAGACGAACAGCAGTGGTGTGGGTTTCTGAATTTACTGGGGAAAAGTAACTATTGGCAAATGCCCGTTGAAAATAACGAGGTTTTGGGAAATGATGGCTCACAATGGATTCTTGAAGGTGTTAAAGACGGGCGTTATCACGTTGTTGATAGATGGACACCTAAAAATGGCGAGTATCGAGAGGCTTGTATTTACTTGCTTAAACTTTCAGGCGTTGATGTAGATAGACTTAAAGAGGAATTGTATTAAAATAGCAGATATGCTTGAAGAATATCTGCGACAATTTCTCGACCACCTGCGTTATGAACGTAACGTCAGCACACATACTTTGCGAAACTATTCCAGCGATTTGGGACAGTTCCAAGACCATTTAGCAAGTATCGGCGCATTAAAAATCAAAGTGGACGAAATTGATCATTTAACCATTCGTGAATGGATGGCTTCGCTCCATAGTTTGAACAAAAAGAAAACTTCAATTGCCCGCAAACTTGCATCTTTACGAACATTTTTTCAATTTCTGGTGCGCGAAGGAATTCTGGAAACCAATCCGGCAAAATTAGTCGCTACACCGCGTATTGAACGCAAATTGCCTTCGCATCTCTCGATGGAAGATGCGGTTCGCTTTATCGAAACGCCTGATCTAAACACCGATTTAGGCAAACGTGACCGCGCAATTTTAGAATTTCTCTATGCGACAGGCGTCCGTGTCGGCGAACTGGTTGGTTTGAATTTAACCGATATTGATTTTCGGGAAAAACTCGTTCGAGTGACGGGTAAACGTAAAAAACAACGCATTTTGCCGTTTGGCGAACCGGCTCTGCAAGCTTTAATGTTTTATCTCAACGAAACCCGCCCTATTTTTCTCAATAATTGTCCGTCGGCAGAACGCGATGAAAATGCGGTTTTTCTCAATTATCAGGGAACGCGAATTACTACTCGCTCAGTCGGACGAATGGTGGATAAATATATAAAACTCTGTGCTGAAATCAATCGCGATATTTCACCGCATAGTTTGCGCCATTCTTTTGCGACGCATTTACTTGATTCCGGCGCGGATCTGCGCGACATTCAGGAATTACTCGGACACGCAAGGCTTTCTACTACACAGATTTACACCCAAGTTTCGATGGAAAAATTGATCGAAGTTTATGACAAAGCTCATCCAAAGGCGTAAGTAAAAAGTAAAAAAATTAGATGAATTTTCAAATTAGAAGATCTCAGCAATCTGATATTCCGCAAATTTTGGCGATGATTCGGGAATTTGCCGAATTTGAAAAGCTTTTGGAATATTGCGAAGTAACTGCCGAAAGTCTGCACGAAGTTTTATTCGATGAAAAGGCTTTTGTCGAAAGTTTAATTGTTTTTTCAGACGAAACGCCGATTGGTTACGCCATCTTTTTCCCTTATTTTGCTTCGTTTCGCGGACAACGCGGAATTTATCTGGAAGATATTTATCTTAAACCTGATTATCGCAGATTCGGTCTGGGTGAAAAGATAATTCGTGAAATTGCTAGAATCGGAAAAGAAAAAGGTTGTGTCAGGATTGATTTTCAAGTTTTAAGTCATAACAAAAATGCTCGTAACTTTTATCAAAAACTTGGCGCAGTTGAGGATAAATCCGAAACACATTTCAAATTTACCGATGAAGCGTTCCAAAATTTATAAAGTTTAAAAGTGAAAAGATGAAAAAGTTGGCGTTATAACTTCAGCTCAGCTTTTTCACTCTTTCACTTTTAAACTTTTTCACTTTACGCATTCGAGAATTTCTTCGATTTGGTCAATATGCCGCCTTTCGTGTCCGCCAATGAGTAAAAGCCACTCAGTCGCCGTCATATCTCCAAAATGCGGATGCGGAAACTTCGCGTTTTGAGTATTGACAGTTTCCAAACCTGTCCTTATTTGATCCAACTTTTCACTATTTTCTTGCAGTTTGGCAAAAGATTCTTCAATCGAAAAAGTGCCGCCCGGTTTAACTCGGTCAGGTGCCTGGAGTTTAGTTGTGCGGCGGTCTGCGGCTGAACCCGATTTTGTTAAAAACTCTACCGAAATATTTGCACTTCCGTCATTTGGCAAATTTTCTTCCACCGATTTTTGTAAAAGACGCGCACAAATTCCTGCAATTCCGCCTTCAACAATAGAAATATGCTCAACAATTTCGCGAGTTGTCCAGGAATCTTCGTTCATCCGAAAATTTAGTTGTTCATCAGTTAAATTCTCAATCGTTTGTTTTAATTTGGCGCGAACTTTAGCGTTTCCATCGTAAATTTCCGCAATAGTTTGATAACTCATATCTTTCTTTAATTTTTACTTTTTACTTTGTTGCCTGTGAACTTAACATCAAACGATGCCAGCGTAAATAACTGCGCGTATTTTGGGCAGCATCCTTAAATTCTTTAATGTATCCGGTCTGTAAATAAAGGATTTTTTCGTCTGACCATTGAAGCTGCACAATCGGATTAAATGAAATCAGAGTGCGCTCATCCGGCAACGCATTTACATCCGTCGGAGTAGTTGCGACATTTGAATTATTGGCCGTTGAATTTGCTTTAGAATTTGTATTTGAGTTGGCGTTGGTGTTGGCGTTGCTTGCTGTTTTCTTTTTCAACTCTTCATCAAAAGTTTTAGCCGCCATCAACATTTGATTCCGCAAAGGAATAGCAGCCTGAGTTGGGGCATTGCCGATTGTGTCATAAATCCTAATTTCTTTGTCAAAAGCATACGCAACTTTGGCTGAATCAGGTGACCAAACCGGACGCACTGCCGTCAAATTATCGTCAAGCAGTCTGATTCGACCTGTTTTTTCAACCAAACGAGGTCTGCCGAACGGAGTAAAATTTTCACCTTTTTGATCGGCTTGATATTGCAAGAACTGCCATTCTTTCCAGGTTGCCGCCAACGCCGCTAATCCCGAACTGTCAGGGGACCAGACAAAATAAAAGTAAATCAAACCTTCGTTTTGCGTAATCGGTTTTAAATCGCCGCCATTAGCATCACAAGTATAAATCTGTTCAGTGCGAAAAGTTAAAACCTGCTTACTATTTTCAACTGCCGGAGTTGTAGCCGGATTGACATTTGATTCAGGCGGTGAATTTGTCGCAGTATTTGAGTTTGCTTCGTCCAAATTCGGTGGAGTTGGCGCATCAGGAGTCGGAGTCGGCACCGGAACCGTTTGTCCGAGCCGAATCATTCCAACAAATGCCACGTTATTACTATCCGGCGACCAAACAATCGTATCGGGATAATAAACCGCTAAACCGTTGGGTGTAATTTTATTGAGCAGTTTTCCTTCGATTGAATACATATCCAAACGATAGGTTGCCGTCAAATCTCCTAACTTTTGATAGACCACTAAAAATCTTTTTTTGTCGGGTGACGGAATGGTTCTTTCGAGCGTTTCTTCGGGACGATTCTGGTCAAAATCAGCTTGAATTACTCCGTTTTTCTCTTCGGTTGAAGCGTTTTGTTCATTTGCAGGCGGAGCTGGAACATCATTTTCAAAACGGAAATTCAAACGCAGAGCTGGAATATCGTGCAGAGACGATGCTGTAACCGTCGGCGAATCATTTGCAGTCTTTTGGCAAGCCGTTAAACTTCCTAAAATCAAGACAATAGTGAAGATAATACTAAACTTTTTCACTTTTTCACTCTTTCCCTTTTTTACTTCAAATCAGTTCCAAAATAACTGCGATACAAAGATTTTTGCTCGTCAGTTGAGCTTGAAACAGGAGTAATTCTATAAGTTGCCGCGCCTTTACCGCCAAGCGTAATCTCAATTTCCTTCAATTCATCAAAGCGAAAAATCGTCAGTTTAATTTTATCACCAACTTTCTTTTCAGCCAGATAATCGTTCAAAAATTTCAGATTGGCGCGATTACCATCAACTGCAATTATTTGATCGTTAGCATTCAAACCTTGCTCGTAGGCAGGTGTTCCCGCCGAAACTGCCGTAACGTTTAATCGCTCTCCCGCTTCTCTCAGAGTTGCGCCGAGATAGCCTTGCTCACGACCTTTATTAATTGAAAGCTGCAAACCGAATTTATTCAGAATCGAGTCGTAATCAATTTCATCATGTCCACGCACGTAACGTTTGAAGAAATCATCCAAACTCTTTCCTGCCATCGTTTCCGCAGTTTTTTGATAATCTTCCGGCGTATAATTTCTGCCTTTTTTGAAATGTTCGGTGTAAAGGTAACGCAAAACATCGTCGAGCGATTTTGCGCCTTTGGAAGCCGCACGAATTTCTAAATCCAGCAAAAAGTTGACGATCTCGCCTTTGTCATAATACGAAATTTGGTTGTTGATTGCATTTTCGTCAGGACGATAATATTTGATCCACGCATCAAAACTGGCTTCTTCGAGACTAGTCTGAAAACGTCCCGGACGCTCTTGCAAAGCTTTGAATTGATCGGCTTTTCCGTTCAAAAACTCTTTATCAGTAATAATTCCGGCACGTTGAATTAAGACAGTTTCATAATAAGCCGTTCCGCCTTCGGCAACCCACAATAATTTGGTGTAATTTTCGCCTTCATAATTAAAAGGACCAAGCGCATCGGGGCGAATCCTTTTGACATTAAAACAATGAAAATATTCGTGTGCAACGAGCGACAAAAAGTCGGTATAATTATTAGAAAATCCAAATTTATTAAATTGCAAAGCGGTTGAATTAAGATGTTCCAGACCGCCGCCGCCGCGCGCATTCAAAATAAAGGTGTAATCCTTATACGGCAGTTCGCCAAAAATTTTGTAGGCTTCTTCAACGATTTTCGCTGTATCTTTGGCGATTTTATTGATGTCATAATTGCCATCGCCTTCGATCACAAAACGATGCTGTTTGCCCTGGACAGTAAAATAAATATCCTTAAAATCGCCAACTTCAAACGGTGAATCATACAGAATGTCGTAATTTTCTGCTTGAAAAGTATTTTCGCCTGTTTTCGGCAATCCGGTTGCAATTTTCCAATTGCCGTAAGGTTTAACTGTTAAAGTGGTCGGAATGTTCAAAAAACCTTTCGGAAACATCAGCAACGCACCATTATTCCAAAAAGCATGTCCATCATTAAGTTCATTAGTGCGAACAGTTAACTCATTTGCATAAACATTATAAGTCACCACAAATTCTGATAAACCTTTAGTTTCGATTTGCCAATTATTTTTATTAACCTTTGACCAAGTTAAAGCATTTCCGCTGGTGTCTTTCGCCGCAAAATCCTGGACGTGACGCGCATATTCTCGAACAAGATAACTGCCCGGAGTCCAAACTGGCATTGCAATTTCCATCTTTTCTGGCTCGTTTGACATTGGAATAAGCGATTTTGTTTTCCCAAATTTAATTCGCATTTCGACTTCGAGTAAATGTGTCCAGGGTTTTGACATCGAAACCGTATAACTTATCTCGGGTGGAACAGGTTTCGTTTCTTCTACAACTACAGGTATTTTTCCTTTGCCTTTTGGCTTTTTAGGCTGTGCTTGAATATTTTCTTGATACATAAAGATTACTGCCACAAGCAAAATAATAATTGCTTTTAAGTTTTGTTTAAGGTGCATTTTTTCGGCAAACTCCGTCAAAGTGTTATTTTGTCTTACGATATATTACAACGAAAAGATTATTTGCTAAAATTGCCTTTATGGGATTGCCGAAGTTTAGGACAAAAATTAGTGTTGAAGATTATTTAGAAAGCGAAAAGTTTAGCCCGATTCGTCACGAATTTGTTGAAGGCGAAGTCTTTGCAATGGCTGGAGCAAGTGATAATCACGGAAGAATTTCAACAAATTTGATAACCTTATTGGCTACTCACTTGCGAAATTCTCCTTGTGATACTTTTGCAAACGACATCAAAGTTCGCGTTAGACCAAATGTTTATTATTATCCTGACATTTTAGTTTCGTGCGAAGAAACTCCTGAAGACCCATATTTTCGCAACAACCCAACTTTGATTATCGAGATTATTTCCAAATCTACTGCGCGGGTTGACCGAACTGAAAAAGTTTTTTTGTATCAGCAAATTCCGAGCCTCCAAGAATATGTCGTAGTTGACCAATACCGAATGGAAGTCCAAGTTCATCGCCGACAGGAAAATGGCGGATGGATAACTTATTTTTTTAATGAACTGGATGACATTGTTGAATTTACCTCTGTTGATTTAACAATCCCTTTACCCGAAATTTACCGTCGCGTTACTTTTGAACCAAATGCAGACCGAGACGAATACTAAAGAAAAATTTTTTACCAAACCGATTGCGATTATTTTTGTCACGATTTTGATAGATTTGATCGGCTTCGGAATTATGATTCCGGTATTACCGTATTATGTAAAATTGCCAGAATTTCAGGCTTCACCGTTTGAAATCGGAATGCTTTTTGCGGTCTATTCGCTGATGCAATTTATCTTTTCACCGATTTTAGGTGGACTTTCCGATAAATACGGTCGTCGTCCGGTTCTGTTTTTCAGTTTGTTGGGAACTTGTGCAGCAGCCTTGATAACCGGTTTATCGACAACACTTTGGATGGTTTTTATCGGCAGAATGCTGGACGGTGTAACGGGCGGAAATATTTCAACTGCTCAGGCATATATCGCTGATGTCACGACCAAAGAAAATCGGGCCAAAGGAATGGGGTTGGTCGGAGCAGGTTTTGGACTCGGATTTATTCTAGGTCCGATTATCGGCGGATTTTTAAGTCAATTCGGCACTCACGTTCCGTTTTTCTTTGTTTCAGGATTGGCTTTGACCAATGCCATTTCGCTTTACTTTTTTCTGCCCGAATCACGTAAATTTAACGGAAATAACAATGATTCCGCTCGCATCAGTCGAATTACCGAGCTACTTTCCTCATTTCAAAACTCGCGATTTGGAATTACGGTTCTGTTGTATTTTTTGATTGTGGTTGCATTTTCGATAATGACCACTTCGTTTGCTCAATATACGATGTTCCGCTTTAATTACGATGCTCAACAAAATGGTTATTTGTTTGGTTATATAGGTATTTTAGCCGTTGTTTTACAAGGCGGGCTATTCAGCCGTTTGGTCAAAGCTTTCGGCGAAAGTTGGCTGATTGTCATCGGTTGCTTTTTACTTGCCGCAAGTCTTTTTGCTGTTCCGTATGTCGGTCCTCTTTTTGGCGGATTAACGGCTTTGCTGATTGGAATTGCCTGTTTTTCGGTCGGAAATTCGCTTTCTTCACCAGCTTTAACCAGCGTTGCTTCTAAAGAATCAGCAGAAGAAGCACAAGGACAAGCATTAGGAACTCTGCAATCGGCGGCAAGTTTGGCGAGAGCCATCGGTCCCGCCATAGCGGCTTTTTTGCTCAATGATGCGATTACCAAAAATGTTACGGATGTCACGCTGTTTCGCACCTTTTGGACGGCTTCGGCGATTATGCTGGTTACATTTTTAATTGCCGTTTATTTTGCCTTGAGCCATAAACATGAGGTTTTGATTTGAGCTTAGAAAGTTTATTTATTGGCTAGTCAATCAAACTTTTGGTATTCTCAATCTGTAAAAAAATAAGCTTTCCCCTCCAATTTTTACAAATCGAATTTTAGGAGACAATTTAATATGTGTCGCAATATTTTGGCTTGTTTTTTGTTGTTTGGGTTAATTGCGCCGATTTTTGCCGGAATCAATAATCAAACTACTGCAAATATTTTTATGAATGAGATAAATGAACCAAATCCGCTAACTTCTGTTTGGACTGGAAATTATGGCGGTGTTCCACCTTTTGACAAAGTTAAAATCGAATATTTTGAACCGGCGATTGAATCCGCGATGTCAGAAAATCTGGCGGAAATTGACAAGATTGCCAATGATACTGCCGCCCCGAATTTTGAGAATACTATTGCGGCGATGGAGCGCAGCGGCGAAACCCTGAACCGTGTTTCGACCATTTATTTTATTTGGCAAAGCAATATGAATAGTCCCGAATTTGCTGAAGTTTCGCGCAAAATGGGACCGAAATTTGCCGAATTGGGCGATAAAATTTCGCAAAATGAAAAACTTTTCAAGCGAATTGAAACCGTTTATCAAGCCCGTAATAAATCGAAATTAACGCCCGAACAAAAGCGGCTTGTTGAAGATTATTACACTAATTTTGTCCGAGGCGGAGCAAAACTTGGGGAAAAAGAAAAGGTCAGAGTTGGAGAAATTAACCAACGTCTAGCTACGCTTTTTAATCAATTCAGCCAAAATTTATTGGCGGACGAAAGCAAATATTTAGTCTTGGAAAGCGAAGCCGACTTGAAAGGTTTGCCGCAATCGCTTGTGGATGCTGCTGCCGCGCAAGCGACTGCACGTAAAGCCAACAGCAAATGGATTGTTGTCAACACCCGCTCGTCGGTTGATCCGTTTTTGACCTATTCCGAGCGCCGTGATCTGCGCGAAAAGGTTTGGAAAATGTTCATCAATCGCGGTGATAACGGCGATGAACACGACAATAATGCGATCATTCCCGAAATTCTCCAACTTCGTGCGGAACGCGCCAAATTGCTCGGCTATCCGACACACGCTCATTTTCGCCTTGATGTGGCGATGGCAAAAACTCCCGAAAATGCGATGAAATTAATGCTGGATGTCTGGAAACCCGCCGTTGCCCGTGTTCACGAAGAAGTTGCCGATATGCAAGCTCTTGCCAACAAAGAAGGCGCAAATATCACGATTGAGCCGTGGGATTATCGGTTTTATATGGAAAAAGTCCGCAAGGCAAAATATGATTTGGATCAAAATGAAATCAAACCTTATCTCCAACTCGACAAACTGCGCGAAGGAATGTTTTACGTTGCAGGCGAACTTTTCGGCTTCAATTTTACGCCTGTAACAGGTGTTCCGACCTTTCATCCTGACGTAAAGGTGTGGGAAGTTACGAACCGTAAAACAGGTAAACACATCGGTTTATGGTATTTCGACCCTTATGCCCGCGAAGGCAAACGCTCCGGGGCATGGATGAACGCTTACCGAAATCAGCAACGAATGAACGGCGAAGTGACCACCATCGTTTCCAATAACGCTAACTTTGTAAAAGGAAAGCCCGGCGAGCCTCTATTAATTTCGTGGGATGATGCGACGACTCTTTTCCACGAATTCGGACACGCACTGCACGGACTGAATTCAAACGTCACTTATCCGACTCTTTCGGGAACAAATGTTGCCCGTGATTATGTCGAATTTCCTTCGCAACTACTTGAACATTGGCTTTCCACGCCGGAAGTTCTCAATAAATACGCAGTTCATTACCAAACCGGAAAACCGATTCCACAGGAATTAGTGGATAAGATCAACAAATCTTCCAAATTTAATCAAGGTTTTGGGACGGTTGAATATTTGGCAAGCGCATTGGTTGATATGAAATTGCATCTGGCTGGTAACGCAAAAATTGATGCCGATAAATTTGAACGCGACACTTTGGCGGAACTCGGAATGCCGAAAGAATTGGTGATGCGTCACCGCACGCCGCAATTTGGTCACGTTTTCCAAAGTGATGGTTATTCGGCGGGCTATTACAGCTATTTGTGGTCGGACGTAATTACAGCGGACGCTTTCGGAGCATTTACCGAAGCAGGCGGACCATACGACAAAAATGTTGCCGCCCGTTTGGTCAAATATATTTTCTCAGTCGGAAATACGATTGATCCGGCGGAAGGCTACCGAAAATTCCGTGGACGTGATCCAAAAGTCGAGGCTTTGATGATCAAACGCGGATTTGCTCTTGAACCTACGAAAAGTAAAAAAGCAAAAGGTAAAAAATAAGTAGTTGCAATTGGTAGTTACAGATAGCAGAAGCGTTTTTAAAAATTTCGCTTCTGCTATTTTATTTATGTAAGCCAAAATTCTTAAATTCCATCCACAATCGCATTCAAAGTCACCGAAGATCGCATCTCCATTTAAGTTTTTTGGATTACTTTTTCAACTAAATTCGGATAGAATGAGGAGCATTTTAAAAAACACCAGTATTGAAACAGATTTTGGAAAAGAATATGCGAAGTGTAAATCGTAAAACAAGCCCGAAAGTCATTGGTGGATTAGTCCAGAAAAAGAATAATTGGTCTGCAATTGCCGATTATTACAATACTAAGCAAACGCTTCTGGTAATTGACCGCCAAAGACCGGGCAAGGGATACCGTCATCTTCTAAAGCAAAGAGACATTTATGATTTCATTTCAATTTTGCCTGATTGGAACGAACTCTCGGTTGGTTTGAATGCGATTGTGCTTGCTCCTGGCAGGTGGGATGCCTGGGGGTATCATTGTCGTGGCGTGGTGCATATTTGTGCATGGGATGAAAATATCTGGACGGAAATGTCTAAAGAGGGATACGAAGCCGAACGCCACATTCTCGAAAAACTCAATGTTCCTTGCGAATCAAGCGAATATGGAATGCTCTGCAAGTTTACCGAAGATACCGCGAAAGCTCATCAATTGTTGGCAACGTTGCTCCACGAGTTAGGACATCACCACGACCGTATGTCAACAAAATCTAAACTTCGGACATCTCGCGGTGAAACATACGCCGAAGAATATGCAAAGGCTTATGCTGAACGCATTTGGATAGATTATCAGAGTGTGTTTGGTGTCTTTTAGCAGATAATCTAATAAAATCAAAGTAACCTCAAAATAACATTTGAGATACTTTTAACGAACCTCAAATCTCATAACTTTGTTAAGTTCTATGGATATACCTGAAGCCAAATTTCGGCAGAAAAATGTTCAACAGCAAAACGCTGTTACAAAAGAATCTATCCGCCGAGAAGCCGAATTCTATAAAACTAATGGTATTCCAGAAGCGTTGCGTTTATATGGAGAAACGCAAGGTGTTGACTGGAATCGTTCGATAATTCTTAATTTAGAGATTGATTTTCCGGGTATGCCTTCGTTATGGGGAATGTTTTTAACTCAGCAAAAAGAATTTATTGAATTTGAAATTGAAACTGACGAGCAACACTCAAAGATAATCGAAATTGAAACTTGGAAAAATGTAACCAACGAACAAAATTTTTCTTATCACAATCAAGGAATTGGCGTGGGATTTGGTGCTTTAGCACTTGAAGTTTGGCAGGAACTAGAAGATAAAAATAAATGACTGTCTCAAAAGGAAGCATTTTTTGAAACAGTCAAAATCATTGAAACTAATACAGTTTAGCTTCCCGTTTTCTTAAATCCCATCCACAATCGCATTCAACGTCACCGAAGGTCTCATCGCAGCATAAGTTTTGTCAGTATTCGGATGATAATAGCCATCAATTTCCTGCGGTTTGCCTTGTGCGCCGATTAGTTCTTCGTTGATTTTTGATTCATTTTCCTGCAATGCTTTGGCAACGGGAGCAAATTTTGCTGACATTTCCGCATCGGCAGTTTGATTTGCCAACGCTTCCGCCCAATACATCGCCAGATAGAAATGCGAACCGCGATTGTCGATTTGCCCGACTTTTCTTGCTGGAGATTTGTCGGTCGCTAAAAACTTCGCGTTCGCTTCGTCTAAAGCGTCGGCTAAAATCTGCGCTTTCGGATTGTTTTGAGTTTGTGCTAAATGTTCAAAACTCGCTTGCAACGCCAAAAATTCCCCGAGCGAATCCCAACGCAGATAGCCTTCATGCAAAAATTGTTCGATGTGTTTCGGAGCGGACCCGCCCGCGCCTGTTTCAAACAAACCGCCGCCGTTCATCAAAGGAACGATCGAAAGCATTTTCGCGGAAGTTCCAAGCTCCAAAATCGGGAACATATCGGTCAGATAATCGCGTAGAACATTGCCCGAAACCGAGATCGTATCTTTGCCTTCGCGGGCACGTTTCAGCGTTTCGGTCATCGCGTCTTTGACGTCCATAATGCGAATGTCAAGACCGTTTGTGTCGTGATCCTGCAGGTATTTTTCGACCTTTTTGATGATTTGCGAATCGTGTGCGCGGTCTTTGTCGAGCCAGAAAATCGCGGGTGTGTCGGAAAGTCTGGCGCGGTTGACAGCGAGTTTTACCCAATCCTGAATCGGCGCATCTTTCGTCTGGCACATTCTGAAAATATCGCCGCTTTCAACTTTTTGTTCCAATAAAACTTTTCCGTTTTCGTCTTCGACTTTAACCGTTCCCTCTGCGGAAACTTGAAAAGTTTTGTCGTGCGAACCGTATTCTTCCGCCTTTTGCGCCATTAGACCGACGTTCGGAACCGAGCCGAAAGTTTTCGGGTCGATCGCACCGTTTTTCTTCATATCTTGGACAATTGCGTCGTAAAATCCGGCGTAAGTTCGGTCGGGAATGATGCAAACGGTGTCTTCTTCTTTGCCGTCCGTGTTCCACATTTTTCCGCCACCGCGCACGAGTGCCGCCATCGAAGCGTCAACGATCACGTCCGAAGAAACGTGGAAATTCGTGATTCCTTTGTCCGAATTGACCATGGCAATTTTCGCGCTGTTTTCGATGGTTTTAGCAATGTCCGCCTTGATCTCGGCTTCCTGCGGATGTCCGACAATTTTTTCGTTGAGCGTAGCTAATCCAAAATTCGGATTGATGTCCAACTCTTTGAAAGCATCTTTG
>DAORIL010000095.1:0-14213 GCA_035438525.1 Pyrinomonadaceae bacterium | reverse complement strand
AAACTTATCAAAAAAACTTTGTGCCTTTCACTCTTTGCTTATTTGCGTTAAAAATATCCGAAATAATCTTATTTTCCCGTAAAAACAGGTTTGCGTTTTTCTAAAAATGCCGTGACACCTTCTTCTTTATCTTGGCTTGAAAAGCAGATTGCAAACAAATCAATTTCCCGCCGTAATCCTTCGTCAAGGTTTGATTTGGCAGCCAGTTTGACAGCTTCTTTTGCCATTTGCAGAGCAATTGGGGATTTTTCCGCAATTTTGTTGGCAAGTTCCATCGTTTTGGTTTCAAGTTCTTCGGCAGAATAAACGTGATTGACCAACCCCAGATTTAAGGCAGTTTGCGCATCAATCATATCTCCTGTCAGAATCAATTCCATTGATTTTCCTTCGCCAATTAATCTGGTTAAACGTTGAGTGCCGCCGCCGCCCGGAATAATTCCAAGATTGATTTCGGGCTGTCCAAAACGTGCTTTTTCACCTGCAATTCTTAGATCGCAAGCTAGAGCAACTTCGCAGCCACCGCCTAAACAAAATCCGTTAATCATTGCGATAATCGGTTTTGGAAAAGCGTCAATAGTATTAAAAAGAGTTTTTTCTTGGAAAGTGCTGCGTTGCGAAACAGGAGTTTGTCCGGTAAATTCGCTAATGTCTGCTCCGGCAATGAAAGATTTTTCACCCGCGCCAGTGATGATGACTACGCGGATTTCTGCATCTTTTCGCAGTTCTTCTAATGCTTCGACACCTTCGATATGAACTTTATGACCTAGGGCATTTAATTTTTCAGGGCGGTTAATGGTTAAAATAGCGACGCTTCCGCGCTTTTCTACTAAGATTGTTTCGTAATTTGACATAATTCTTTTAATGTAAAATAGTGCAAAAGTCGAAAAGTGAAAAAGTTTGTTTGAAACAAATAAAACTTTTTCACTCTTTCACTTTTACCTTTTAAAATTTTTATTCTTCTTCTGAAACTTGGTCATCAGCTACCCATGCGACAAAGAATCTCAGCCAGTTATCGGTTGATTCGATAATCGTTACACCAATCCTATTTGTTCCGTAAATGGCGGGAGCAATTCGCACAACTTTTGCTTTGACCTCAACGGGCATCCCGTCAGGACGATGCGAGCGAATATATAAACTTTCACCGACACTTGTTTTTTGATTTAAATGAAAAAGTGCGCCGGTAGTTGAAATATCGTCAGTTTCGGTTGGCTCACTCCACGCTGCGCCGTCATCAGTCCGTCCCGAAACTACAATCGGCAGACGTAATGCCATTCTTAACGCAAAGCGTTTTTCCTCAAATTGAGGTTGTATAGTGGTCGTCATTCCAAATTAAAATTCAAATATAGATTCAATAAATCGAACGAATAGTTTAACACAAAATCAAGTTTTGAAAATACTCTTTTGTTCATAAGTGCGAATAAACTTTTAATTCAACGGAATATAAAGCGGGGATAATTCGACTAAGTTACTTGTTGATAGTTATACTGTATTTTTGCAAAAATTGAAATTAGGAGTTACGAAAAACTTTTATGTCACAAACTGAAATTCATCGCAAAGTGGTTATTTTAGGTTCCGGTCCGGCAGGATTGACTGCCGCAATTTATGCTTCGCGGGCACAACTTGAACCACTGGTGATTGACGGACCTCAACCGGGCGGACAACTGACAATTACTACTGATGTCGAAAATTATCCGGGTTTTGCCAAAGGAATTATGGGACCCGAATTGATGGACGAATTCCGCGCCCAAGCCGAAAGATTCGGCACGGAAATAATCAATGTTTGGATTGATAAAGTTGATTTGAGCCAACGTCCATTTACTCTTTACGGTAAAGAAAGTCAGGATAGTGAGGAAATTACAACCATTATCAAAGCCGAAACATTGATTATTTCAACCGGAGCATCAGCTAAATGGTTGGGAATTCCGGGCGAAGAGCCTGTTCCCGTTGGGTTGGGCGGCAACGGCGTTTCAGCCTGTGCAACGTGCGACGGTTTCTTTTTCCGTGGCAGACCGATTGTCGTAGTTGGCGGTGGCGATACTGCGGTTGAGGAAGCAACATTTTTAACCCGATTTGCTTCAAAAGTCACGCTGGTTCATCGGCGCGACACGCTTCGGGCTTCAAAAATTATGCAGGAACGTGCACTTTCAAACGAGAAGATCGAGTTTTTGTGGAACACCGAAATTAAAGAAATCCTCGGCACAAAAGAAGAAGGCGTAACAGGGATTAAGATTTTCAATAATCAAACCAATGAAGAATCAGTTTTCCCGACACAAGGCGTTTTTATTGCTATCGGACATCAGCCGAACACGCAGCTTTTTGCCAGACAACTAGATATGGATGATGTTGGTTATCTGAAAACCGAAGGGAAGACAATGAAAACTAATATCGAAGGTGTTTTTGCTTGTGGTGATGCACAGGATTCGTATTATCGCCAAGCAATTACCGCTGCCGGAACAGGTTGTATGGCAGCAATCGATGCAGAAAGATTTTTGGCGGAACACGGTGAAGGTCAGGCCAATACAGCCACAAATTATTAAAGTTCAGGCGTTTAAATAGCAGAAATATTATTTGCATTTAAACGCCCGTTTTTTATTTAAATCAGTTGTTATTTATTTTGCGGTGATTTGACCAATCGGTTCGGGTCAAAACCTTGTTCTTTGATACGAATTAAAATATCTTGATAAGTTTTTTCATCTAATTCGGGAGTTCGGCTCAGAATCCACAGATAATCTCTCGAAGGAGTGCCGATAACAGCATATTGATAATTGTTTTCTAAATCAATTATCCAATAATCACCCCAAACAAACGGCAAAAATGATATGAAACTTGGCGCAAACCTTACTTTCAGTTTGGCGTTTGTCTTCTTATCAACTATTTTGGCTTCGCCGGTTGCCGAATCCATTTTTCCGTCTGTAGTCTGACAAGAATTCAAAACCTCGATTCTTCCATTACTTTTCTTGGTATAAACGGCGGTTGTGTTGGCAACACATTGTTTTTGAAACCGGTTCGGGTATTTGGCAATTTCAAACCATTTTCCGGAATAACGATCTAAGTCCACTGACGGAACTGTTTTAATCTCATCTTTTGCTTGAGCGAAAGCTGCTAAACTCAGCATAAAACTCAGTAAATAAAATATTTTTTTCATAATCTTCCCTTTTTCGATAAAATTTATCCCAATGATTTTGGTCATCGGAACATTATTATGATGAGTTAAAATATAGAAATGATGCAAGTTAAGTCTGAAAATGAAAGATTCTCGGAAAATGGCGAGATGATCTACGATTTTGGTGATGAATTTTTAGTCGTTTGCCCGAAATGCAGTGGAATGGCAAAAGTTGTTTCGGCTGCTGTCGGTTCAGAAAAAATAAATGCTAAACTCTTTGCTTCCCGCAATTTGATCTGTTTGAATTGCGTTTATCGTCACAGTTGGCAAGGCGGAGAAATTGGGATCGGCGCGAGTGTGGATTGGTATTTTCGGCTTCCTTTGTGGCTCCAAATTTCTTGTTGCGGAAAAACTTTGTGGGCGTATAATGAAAAACACTTAGATTTTTTGGCAAATTATGTCGGGGCAAAACTGCGCGAAAGAACTCCTAATACTAATAAATCTTTAGCCAGCCGTTTGCCAAACTGGATAAAATCAGCCAAAAACCGTGATGAGATTTTGAAATGTATCAAAAGATTGAGAACTAAACTTTCGTAAAATCCGTTTTAAGCGATGATGAAAGTTGTCAATGCCGAAAAGATTTCCGTTGAAAGAATTGAGCAAATCGAACAAGTTTTGCCGCAGGCTGAAAGTCTTTGGCAATTGATGGGCTGGCTCAATGCACAAAATTCTGTGTTACCCGAAGTTATTGTCCAAGATGAGTTTACGCACGATGTTATCATTCCGTTTCAAGACATTTATCTGGTTTTTGATACGACCTGACTTGGCGCAATTACGGCAGTTGCCGTTTGGAAAAGTCAGCCGGATGCCAATAAAATTTTGCAGTTTCGATTAAAAAACGGTTGGAAACCAAAGTCCTCAAGTTTAAAAGACGGAGATAAAATTTTAGGTCACGCGAGTTGTGTGTTAAATTCTTGAATTATTTGAGGAAAAAGTTTTGATATGAAATTTTCTGCAATAAAATCTGTTTTTGTCATTGCAATTATTTTATGTAGTTGTTTGCTCAACATTTTTTCTCAATCGCCGGATTTTACTTTTACTCAAAAAGACAGCATTAAATTATTATTATTTTCAACTGACGGTAAACTGCTCGCTGCCGAAGACAGCAGTAGTTTTAATATTTATGACGTGATTACAGGAGAAACGCGCGGCAAATTAGACCTCAAAGGCTTTGCCAATTCCGCGATTTTTTCTAATGACGGAAAATTTATCATTACAGGCAATAATTACGGAGAAGTCAGCATCTATGAAACAGCTACGTTGTCTTTAATAAAAACTTTTCCGGTGACGCGTTGGAGCATTTATTCTTTAGCAATTTCGCCGGACAATCAAAATTTAGCGATTGATATCGGTGACGGAACGATTGAAATTTGGAATATAAAAGACGGAGAAAAGATTAATACTCTTGGCGAAAAGGGCTTACGAATGAAGTTTATGACGTTTTCATCCAACGGAAAATTATTGGCATCAACTAATCTTGAGTCAAAAATTACCATTTGGAATTTAGCTGCGCCGGAAAAATCCTTTTCCTTATCAAATTATACTTTATCGCCTCCGGTTTTTTGTCAGCTTGGAACTGAACTGGCAGTTGCTAATCTGCTGGAAGTGAAATTCTTTAATACCAAAACAGGTGAAATTCTCCGCACAATGCCGATTCCGAAAGAAAATGTTCCTTATACAGCAGGCGCAGTCGGCGGAAGTTATCACGGAAAAGTTACTCTTTCGACCGAATGTAAAACTATAATTATTAGTAATTACAAAGCTAAAACAATTACACTTTTAGACACTAAAACAAAAAAAGTAAAACAAATAACGGATGAATCCGAAGCTCAGATAAATTCGTTTATGACAGATTTTTCGCCCCCGATGAATGCAATTGCCAACGGTTCGACCAACGGAGAGGTCAAACTCTGGAAGATAAAATAATTATTATGGAAAATATTGAAAAAATTGAAGTTAATCGGCAGCAAAATCTTTTCGGATTATCTAAGAAAGAGCGCAAACAAATCGAGATCGAAGAAAGTTTGGAGACTCTTTCACGTTATTTAGATGGATTGTTCAAGGTGCCGGGAGTTGGCTGGAAATTTGGAATTGATGCGCTGATTGGCTTAATTCCGAATGTTGGCGATATGGCGACCTCACTTATTTCGTTCTATATTTTGATTGCCGGGGTCCGTTACGGAGTGCCGAAAATTACGCTGGTTAGAATGGCTTTTAACATTGGTCTGGATTATGTCATCGGTTCGATTCCTTTTATTGGCGATTTATTTGATTTTTTCTGGAAATCGAATAAGCAAAATATGGATTTGATCCGTGAGAGGGGTAAAGGGTTAGGACAAGGAACGACCAGCGATTGGATTTTTGTCATAGCCATTATCGCAATTTTAATTGGTTTGTTAATTGGTTCTATTTTGCTGAGTTTGTTTATTTTAGGCACAGCTTTTTATCAAATCTGGGATTTTATTTCTAAACTATTCGGGTAAAAAATATGTTTGGTCTGATGCGTGCGAAAACGTGCGGAATGTCGGCAGATGAAAAACAATTTCGTCGGCTGCATTATTGCGGAACTTGTAAAACTATCGGTAGTCTTTATGGACAAAAATCAAGACTTTTGCTTAATCACGATACAGTTTTTCTCGCTGAAATCTTAACGAGTTTAAGCGATGAAAACGTTGGAGATTGGCAAAAATCATACCAGTCTTACAATTGTCTGAGTTTGCCCAAAAACGAGATGCCGTTATCGCTCCAATTTGCCGCAACGACCAATGTTATTCTGACCGAATTCAAAATTGCCGACCACATTTCCGACACACGGCAGAAACGTTTCAAACTTGCTCATCGAATCTTTTCCAAAGAATTCATCGCCGCCGAAAAACTATTAAAAGAGTGGAATTTTCCGCTGGAAAAAGTTCGTGAATCATTGGAAACACAAACGAGTGTAGAAAATAATTCGACTGATCTAAACGAACTATCCCTGCCAACTGCCGAAACAACCGCAATTTTCTTTTCCGAAGGGGCAAAACTGATTGGAAGAAATGAGTTGGAATCTCTGGCCCATCAAATCGGTTTTGCATTTGGCAAATTGGTTTATCTTTTAGATGCGTTTGAAGATTTTGAAAGGGACGAAAAACGAAATCAGTTCAATGCTTTGCGTGTTGTTTTTGGCAAACAGGGAAAACAAAAGAGCGTTTCACTTTTGCTTGATCTGGAAAACGAGATTATTGAACAAATCTACGAACTACCGATTTCCGAAGCTAAAAAACAAATCTTTTCCTCGCGGTTGAGAAGTAATTTACAGAAAAAAATAGAGACAAAACTACCTAATTTAGTTTGCAAACCGAAAAAACGTCTGACGTTTTCAGAGCGATTTGAACGTGCTAAAATTCGGGCTCAAGAATTGACCGCTAATCATTCTTGGGCAACTGCTTTGCCGATCTTTATTTTTGTTTTGGCATTTGCATTCATTTCGCCGGTTCACGCCCGCGAAGCAAAATCTGCCCGTGAATGTGCCGAACTTAGTTTTAATCTGATGTTTCTTGGTTCGATTATTGGAACAGTTCTAGCCTTTCCCAAAGCAATGATGCAGGGAGAAGGTGAAAGTGGCGGCGGTTATACTCCGCCTCCTCCGCCTCCGACCGGAGGGGAAGCGCAACCAAAGATGAAAGGAAAACGCGGTCTGAAAGGCGGCGGAACAGGCGGCAGTAGTTGCGGTTTGTGCTGTTGCGATTGTGATTCGTGCGAATGTTGCTGTGATTGCGGCGAATGCGGTTGTGATTCTTGTGATTGTTGTGATTGCGGAGGCTGTTGCGATTGTTAAAAAAGTTTCCGAATAAACTCAATCGATCTGCCAAAGTAGCTTTGCATAATCATTGCCGAAAGATAAGCGTAAGCATAGCGAATTGAAATCCAACGAGCTTGCCAATTTTTATTTTGAGAAATTGATTCGGAATATTCTTTCATCCAATCTGCAATTATCGGTTCAAAACAAAGTTTTGTAGTCTCTTCACTATAAAACTTTTGGCTAAATTTGAGTATTTTGAGGTCAATATCGGATACAAATTTTAATTTATACAAAAAATAAATCGGTAAAATGATCGTTGCCGGCACTTGTAAATACCTAATAATTTTGAGAATAGTCGGAGTTTTAGGATCATTTGGAGAGGCAAAAAGTATAAAAATAAATACTAAACCAGTTAAAATTTGTAAAATCATTAACCGCGAAAATACTTTGCGCTTTTTCGTTTCATCACACAGAAATTCGGTTGCATTTTCTACTCTGTTAAAAACTTTACCTATAAATTTATCTAATCTTGTTTCTTCCATTTTAATTCTCCCATCCTAAATTGAGATAATTCAAAGCTAATTGTTGTGCTTTAAAGACTCTTGCGCCCAACCCAGTTGTTTTGTAAATGCGTCGAGCAATTCCGATTTCGCCTTCGGGGCGCGGTTCTTCGCGGGATTCGACCAAACCTTTTTCGCCCATTCTTTGCAACGTTACATAGATTGTTCCGCGTTTGAGATTGCCTTCTGAGGCTTCGACCATTTCTAATCCGAACATCTCAACATTTTCAATCAGCATTTGCAAAATGATAAATTCTTTACGCGATAATTTGGGGAACTCTTGCTTATTCATTAGTCTTGATACTATCTTACAAAAAGTAAGCCTTTAGCAGAGAATAAAGAATACGGAATATTTTGTCAAGCAAATTTTTAACTAACTTGTCACTTATCACTCATCACTCTAAACTAAAACTATGTTGGTTTTAGGAATTGAAAGCAGTTGTGATGAAACGGCAGCGGCAGTTGTCCGCGATGGATGCGAAATCCTATCTTCGGTTATTTCTTCACAAATTGAATTGCATCGTCCGTGGGGCGGGGTTGTGCCGGAACTTGCTTCGCGGGAGCATTTGGAAAAGATTGATCCGATTGTTAAAGAATCCCTCGAAAAAGCAAATATTAAATTAAACGAAATTGATGCCATCGCGGTCACGCAAGGTCCCGGTCTGATCGGTTCGCTTCTGGTCGGTGTTTCTTATGCTAAAGCCTTAGCCTTTGGGCTTGGTATTCCATTTGTCGGAGTCAATCATATCGAAGGTCACGTTTATTCGGTTGTTTTTGAGAATCCTCCGGTTGAATATCCCGCTTTTGCGCTCATTGTTTCGGGCGGACACACCAATTTATTTTATCTGCCAGAAGAAGGAAAATATAAAATCGTTGCCCGAACAAGAGATGATGCAGCAGGAGAAGCCTTTGATAAAGTCTCAAAAATGCTCAATCTTGGTTATCCGGGCGGTCCGGTTATCGAAAAGTTAGCCAAAGAAGGTAATGCCAGGAAAATTAAGTTTCCGATTGCTAAAATCTCAGACGGAAGACCTGATTACAGTTTTAGCGGACTAAAAACTGCTGTGGCGCGATATGTCCGTGAGAATGAAATTCAACCTGTTTCTGATGCCGAAAATATCAGTCAAGAGATAAAGGATCTGTGCGCCAGTTTTCAAGATACTGTGGTGCGTTCACTTTTGAGATCAGTGGAAAAATTATCAAAAGAACTACATCCGAAAACTTTAATTGTTGCGGGTGGCGTTGCCTGTAACGGCTATTTACGTGAAGCTTCTGAGAAATTAGGAGAGCAACTGAATCTTCCGGTCTATTTTCCATCTAAACATCTTTCCACTGATAACGCGGCGATGATTGCGGCAGCTGGATATTTTCATTTGAAAAACGGAGAGTGTGCCGAACTATCAATGACTGCTGATGTGACAATGCGTTTGCAGAACTTTGAAGTAGAAGATGCTGATTTGAAAAAGAAAAAGGTCAAATATAGGTTGTAAAATATAAGTTAAGCAATAAAATTTAATCCATTGCTTATTATTTTGGTTGCTGAAGCTAACTCTGAGATAGAAAGAGCTATCTTTTAGGTATCCTTTCCTATTATTTAGATAGCTTTTTCTATTATTTAGATAGCCTTTCCTGTCTTTCAGATAACTAGACTATTCTTTTAGATTCGATTTCCAACCTTTTAGGTTCAAGAGGTTATCTTTTAGGTTCGAGAGGAAACCTTTTAGATAGCTTTTCGATTGTCAAAGGTAGGCGAATCTACTTTTTAGGCAGCGTGCAAGATTTTTTTAATCAAACATTCTTTAGTTGACGGAACTTTTCCGATTGGAGTTAAAACGATGCACTTATTAACCATAATTTTTTCAGTCTTTGCAATATTTACAAGTCTTCCTGCCACAGACGCAAACATTCTCGCTACAGAATCGGAGTCTTTTGCCAAATGTGCGACACCTCCGTTTGATACAGAGTATAAAAATTCAAAGGCAATTTTTGCAGGTAAAGTTTTGAGTGTCAGAACGGATGGAGACGAGAAGATCTTCAAGTTTCGGGTAGAAAAATATTGGAAAGGTTCAGTAGGTAAAACCGTCGAAGTCCGATATTACGAAACAATGCGTTATCAGGCATGGTTAGAAGTTGGAAAACGCTATCTGGTTTATGCTAAAGGAGACAACAACAGAACCTTGTCAGATGGAAGATGTTCCTGGACTAAGAATTACTCTGATGCAAGCACCGATTTAAATAAACTTGGAAAAGGGAAATTACCTCGTTAAATATTTTCACCTATCGTAACCTTGAGTTTGTTTCCATCGTTGGTTGTGCCAATCGGAAAAATAGATTTTACCGAAATTAGATAGTTCTGCCTACAAAATTTTCTCTTGCCCTGATTTATTTGAGTTGTTCTTTCAGAATAAATAATGTAAATAAATTCTTTTCATTTGATCTGTCCCCTTTTTTGTTTTATTACACTAATTTGGCATTGTGACTTTTTGCCGTAATCAGTGAGACAGCCAAACCGCCGAGCATAAAAACTCCGAATCCAACCATTGCCCAAGTGCAAACTCTGAGTTTTGCATCAAGCGCAAGGTGTTCTACCGTATTTCCCAACGGCTTCGATGTGAAGAGCAGAAAACTGATGCCCAAACTTGCCAAAAGGAAAATCAGACACAGCAAAGGCACACGCCAAAGACTTATTTTTCTTCCGTTTGCTCCGAATCCTAAAGCCAAAATTCCGAGCGAAACTAAACTCAGGGCTGCACACAGCAAGGCTCCGCCAAGCAAAATGTCGCTCAATTGAAAGACCTGTGATGGCGGACCACCCAACAAAAATGTGCAAGCCGCAAAGCCGACAAAAAATATCACAAACAAAATTCCGAGAAGGTATCTCACTGTTTTTTCTCCTGATAAACCAAAATTCGTTTTTTCTTTGATTAGTTTAGTTACACAAACAAGAAAAAGGCGAAGCACAGCCAAACAGATTAGTCGTTGTTGTTCCGCTACAGCATTCATTATTGGTGCATCCTATTGCAGGTGTGCACAAAGTCATCTGACCAAAACTTAAACAGCAAATATTGTTGCTGCACGCTCGCGAAGCGCATTCAAGAGCTGTTGTGCAAGCGCTAAATAATGGTAACGGTCCAGCGGAGCCCGATTGTGCCATTGATGCACTCGGAGCAACAACTGAGGCAATCAAAGGTAAGGCAATTATTGAAGTCAAGCCCACTTTTTTTATTACTTCACGGCGGCTTAAATTATTAAATTCGATTTCAACTTTCTCGCTTTCATCCAGTAAATTAAGACTTTTCAAATTATCCAGAGCGAGCCAGATAAATTCTTCAGGAACTCTCGTTTTCAGTGTTTTACTCATAGTTTCACTGATGTCTGTTACCGAATTTTCTCCATTGCACATTGTCCAAACATATGCAGAAGTTTCGTTAAGACAAAAGGCTTGATTATTATTGAGGTCGTAAATCAAAATCTCTTTTTCCAATTCCTGCACGATTAAATTTGCATTGCGACTTTTAGGGTTATTTTTCATTCTTTTTCTAACCAAAAATACATTTATCCACTAAAAAGACTGTGGTATCATTGAAGATAAATTTTGCCTGAATGGAAACTTAGCTGATACGCCGAAAAAAATCTTTTGATTTCCCTTAGAATTTTTCTTAGAAAGTTATTAGAAGCCGTATGTCATTAGAAATAAAGCATTTTGAGTTTGCCGAATTTTATCTTGATGCAGAAGAGAAAATCTTAATGCGTCACGGGCAACCGGTTTCTGTGACTCCAAAAGCATTTCAGCTCCTGCTGGTTTTAATCAAAAATCAAGGTCGTCCGGTTAAAAAAAGTGAGATAATGAAGGAAGTCTGGGCGGGCAGTTATGTCGAAGACGGCAATCTGACTTTTACTGTTAATCTTTTACGAAAAACTCTCGGTGATGACCGTCAAAATCCGCGTTTTATCGAAACGATACCCAAACATGGCTACCGTTTTATTGCCGAAGTCAAAACAGTTGACGAAAATCAATCGCCAGGGCCTTTGCAAAATGCCGATTCGGCTCGACGGAATTATTCGTTTGCGGTTGCTGCTCTGATTTTTTTATTTATCGGCATAATCGGTCTGTGGTTTTCTTTATCCAAATCGCAAAAAGCCGCAGCCGACGAGAAAAAATCAATTGCCGTATTGCCTTTGAAACCTATCAATGCCGCCAACCGCGATGAAATTTATGAAATCGGAGTCGCCGACTCTTTGATTCAGCGGCTCAGTTCGATCAAAGGATTTGTGGTGCGTCCGTTGAATGCGGTTCGCAAATATACCGAACCTGAACAAGACCCGCTTGCCGCCGGACGCGAGCAAAAGGTCAAATACGTTCTTGCCTCAAATTATCAAACCGCTAATGGAAGGATTCGGATAACTTCACAACTTTTGAACGTCGAAACCGGACAACTTGAAGAAACCTACAAAACCGAAAAAGATACAAAAGATGTTTTTGTGATGCAGGATGCAGTTGCAAAAGAAATCAGTGATCTGTTGCAGAAGCAAACCGCCGTTGCTGGCACAAGTCTGACAGCGGCAATTCGCGGAACTGAAAATGAAGAAGCATATCGCCTTTATTTGCAGGCAATGATTCTGGTGGACAAAGAGAACTTAGCTGACTCGACACGGGCGATTGAACTTTTTGACGAAGCACTGACACTTGACCCTAATTATGCCAAGGCTTGGGCTGGCAAGGCTCGTGCTCATTGCAACTACGCGCATTCCGGCGGCACTTCGCCCGATGAGGCATTTGCCAAAGCCAAACCTGCGATTGAACGCGCATTCGCCCTTGACGAAAATCTGGCGGAAGCTCACGCTGTTCTCGGAATTATCAAATCAGATTACGACCGCGATTTTGCCGAAGGCGAAAAACAGTTTCGGCGGGCAATTGAACTTGCTCCGAATTCCGACATCATTTATCGCTGGTTTGCCAATCGGTTAGCCGGACAGGGACGCACTGACGAAGCACTTACAATGGTCAAAACAGCTATTGACCTCAATCCAAATTACATCGCTCATCAGATCTATTATGGTCGAACTCTTTATTTTGCTAGACGGTATGAAGAGGCAATCAGTCAGTTGAACCGGGTGATAGAAATTGACTCAGCTAATGTTCTTGCCCTTTATTTTCTTTGGCGTTGCTTTCAAACAAAAGGGGATTATGAGCAAGCATATCAAACATTTATGAAATTTCAGCGGCTCATTGGAACGAAAGCTGAGGTGCTGAAAAAGTTTGAAACTGCATACGTGAAAGGCGGTTGGCAATCCGTTTTGCTCAAAAATTTAGAAATTATTAAAACTGAAGATCCTAACAGCTCAAATGCTTACAACTTAGCTTTGTTATCAGCACTCGTCGGCGAAAAGGAACAATCAATCAATTACCTTGGTATTGCCCTGAAAAATCGTTCATTAGAAGTTTCCAACATCAAGGGTGATCCGTGTTTTGATTCTTTGCGGGGTGACCCTCGTTTTGAAGAATTGGTCGAATAATAGGATTTTAATGGGTTGCATAAATATTTAAAGAACAAACTCTTCAAATCGCTCTTGCCACCGTTAAAACATACACTTTAACAGCTCCTGCTTTTTTCAAAGCCTTGGCACCATTGGAAACAGTTGCCCCGCTGGTAAAAACATCATCAATCAAAAGAACCTTTTTATTTTCAATCAATCGCGGACTAATGACTTCAAAAGCATTTTTAACACTTTCCATCCGTGATTTTCGGTCCATTCCACGGCGGCTTTTTTCGGTATGAATTCGGCGTTTGAGGCTTATTTTATCGATGGCTAAGTTAGTTTGACCGGCTAAGGAATCAGCTAAAAGTTCTGCTTGATTGAATCCGCGTTCTGCCAGACGTTTAGTTGAAAGAGGAACAGGGATGATTAGATTTGCATCTTGAAAATTTGAGTCTAAGTATGTTTTGAAAAATAGATCACGCAATGTTTTCGGGACAAATGGCGTATGTTTTAGTTTTAGAATTGAGGTTAAAAAGGCTTTTTCATAAGTGCCGATAGCTTTGGCAGAATCGTAAAAATCATTGTCGCAACGTCGGCAAAAAGTTTCAAAGTTTGAGGGCGTATCAATCAAAAACGCTCCGCATTTATTACAGAGCGTTTCATTTCCATCGAATATTTTTGATTCTGCCCAACAATCGGCGCAAACAAATCCATCCGCTTGCTGCTCCACACTTTGCTGACACAGTTCACAAGCCTGTGGATAAACCAGAGTTAGGATTGAGTCATAAAGATTTGAAATTGGTGAATAAAAGTCGAAGCCGTCGCGTAGCATTTTATTCTTCCGTATCAATTAATCCTTGTTCAACTAACTCCTGACAACTCAGGCAATAGCGCGCCCACGGAACCGCTTGCAGACGCTTCGGCATAATTTCTTTACCGCAATTTAGGCAAGTCCCGTATTCTTCGTCCTCGATCCGTTGCAGAGCTTCGTCGATCATCTGAAGCTGACGGCTATCATTTTCGGAAACAGCAAGTAAGACGTTTTTAGAATAGTTTTGAACCGCTAGATCCACCGGATCGGGAGTTTCGGTGTCGTCAACCGAAAGGTCGTTGTTATTTAATTTGGCAAATAAAGCGTCTCGTTCAACGAGTAAATTTTCTTTAATGTGATCAATATTTATTTCAGTCATTTCTGATATGGAAACCCCTTGATTATGGTATATGCACG
>DAORIL010000094.1:0-14312 GCA_035438525.1 Pyrinomonadaceae bacterium | reverse complement strand
TTGCTCGGTTTTGATGATTTCACCCGGTTCAGCTGTAAATGGTGCAGCAAGTTTCATTACTTTATCGCGGGGAGTAAGTGTTGCACGCGGATTTCCACCGTCTAAGGCTTCGGCCCAAACTAATGGGGCGGCTTCGGTTGGAATCCAGCCATAGCCTAGACGACTTGTCGTAACTCCGCCGGGAGGTAAATTATCCTGTAACGGAATCGAAGCAAATTTGTTAACAACTTTACCTGCTTTATCCCAAATTTCTACTTCGTGCGGAAAACGCGAGAAAGGATAGAGATAGGTAAAAGGCTTTTGAATTCTTGAAGTGAGAATGTAATTTCCATCGGGTGAAACGCTGGCATCATCGAAAATTGCAGGTTGTCCGATATTTTTAACCGCACCTTTCAGATCAATAATGGCGAGTTGAGAAGTGCAGTAATATTCAAAGAGTTTTTCGTCATTCGGTGATTTCAAAAGGTCCTGGAATGTTTGAACTGCGCCGCCTTTGCCCGAAGTCTCCTGTATACTGGGCGAAATCGGAACCAGGTTTTGATATTGCGGAGCTACCCCACGATTGTTTGCAACCAGATTCACGAGCAAAGATTTTTGGTCGGGCATCCATTCAAAACCGCCCATTGCCGTGTTGACCATCACGTTTTTGACTTTGGCTAATTTCGCTGATGCAACTTCTAAAATCCAAAGCTCAATTCCGGTCGGAGTCTGATTTCCAACCGCGATATATTTTCCATCCGCCGACCAGGCAGGTGAAAGAATATTAGCATTTGGCGGCAAAGCAATTGGAGTTTCTTTACCGTTGGCAATATTTTTCAGAGTCAATTTAACTGCATAAAACGGACGATGTTGACCATTGGTATTCGGATTGATTCGTAATCCTGCGATTCGCAGCATGGGCTGAGCAAATTCGCTAATTGGCGGATAACGAAGCGTTTCCGTCATTAAAATCACATCTTTTGACGGACTAATAATGGTATTCGGAATCGCCGGAGCATTCAAAATATCCTCAACATTTTGCGGCGGTTTTTGATATTGGGCAAATGCCGAAACCGCTAACAAAGACAACAAAACGGAACAAAAGAACAATCGACAAATTTTCATTGAATCCTCTTTTTTGAATTGAAATATTGGAAAGATGTGATGATTTTAACGCAAATGAAGGTAAAAGCTAAAACGTAAATGAAAAGATTGTCTAAAATTTTGGATTGCGTGAAGAAAATTTGAAAATGGTGGCAGTTTTTGATTAATTTGTGGGCAGAACTTTATCTTCTAAGATTTCGACTCTGGCTCGTAAATGGCGATTCCCACCGTCAATAATTGATATTTTTTTGTTAATTAATTTGATTTCAGATTTAATTTCCGAGATATCTTCCTTGATAACTGAAACATCTGCTTCAAGTTTAACCTGACCAGTTTCAAGTTTAGTAACAGATACTTGAATATTATCCACTATCTCACTTAAGTTTTCGATACCTGTAATGGCACGAGTCATCATTTTAATCAATTCTTTTTCATTATTATTTGTCATAGTTTTTTCTCCGATGGGGGAATTACATTCTATATGCTTTGGTTAAAATTGCCAAGATTTGCCAAAAATTATTTCAAAATTAACCGCAAAGTGAATTTAATCGGCTGAGTTTCGCTTTGTAAATTATCTGGAAGTTTGACTACAATTTTGTAAATTCCGGCTTCGGGGAGAACATCCATCATATCGGTCGCGTCGCCCGAATTGACCTCGCCATCAGCATAAAAAGGCTTACCGTTTGGTTTATAGAGTATGAATTTAGGCTTGGAATTAATGTCATCAAGCGTAATTTCCATATCCGTATCTTTCTTGATTTTGAAATAATAAACTTTTGTTTCAGAACCTTTAATAGTTCCAGTGGCGACAGCGATACCTTTTTTGAAAACTAAAAGTTTTTTTGTTTGAGCTGATATATTTTGGACAGATACCAAAAAGATTCCGATGGATAAAATTAGAAAGATTTTCTTCATTATTTAACTCCGCCTAATTCTTGTAAAACTATTTTTGCCACATTCGGCACAATATTTCTTTCATTGGCAAAATTGGTCGTAAATACACAAATAACAAACTTTAATCCATTTGGAGTTTCAACGTATGCAACATCGTGACGAGTTGTCGAAGTCCATCCGGCTTTTGACCAAAGTTTTGCGCCTGTCAGATTCAAATCTTTAAGCGCAATTCCCGTAAAGCCGTGACCTTGATCATCGTTGTCAGCGGAGGTTCCTTCCCAATTACGGCTCAATAATGTCATCATTTGTTTGGTGCGGTCAGCCGTAACTGCTTTGCCCAAGACAATTTCCGTCATCAAACGAGCGGTTGCATTGGTTGTCAATTTGTTTCGATTTGCCCCATCCTTGCCGCGAAATTGCTGTTCGCGTCCGTATGCGTCTTCGCAAAAAGTTTTCTGGCAAACATTTATATTTTGGTAATCAAGCGAGGTGAAATAACGATTAACGGCGTTGCGCTTAAAACCCCATTTTTCTAATTCTTTAGGCGAAAGTTCCGCTCCGCTGGAAGTATCAGTCACGACATCAACAATGAATTGCGTCGCTTCATTGGATGAATCGACGATCATATCGCGGGTTGCTCTTTGGATTTCAGGAGTTAATTTAACTTTGCCGTTTTCTATCCACTGATGCAGTGCGACCAGATAAAATAATTTGCAAACACTAGCGGGATAAACCTTTTCTTCGCCGCGAAAACTACCCGACCTTAATTTGTTGGCATCACGCAAATCTATCAAGGTAACTGAAAGGTTTTCCGCCTTAAAGCCTTTATCTGCAAATTTTGAAATTGTTTGATTAGCGGCTGAATCAACTAATTTTTGCAAATCGGCAGACGGTTCAATTTTGACTGTTTCGTATTTACCAATTTTTTGTCCAAACGAATTTAAACCGAAAGATAGCATTAAAATTATCAGAAAAGAAAAATATTTCATCAAAATCTCCAAATTGTATTTACGGAATGGCTGCAAAAAGAGTATAAACTTGTAATCCGTTTTTCGTAAATCGCCAAATCTATAAAATTATGTCAGAAGAAAAACTTGTTCGCGGAATTACTCGTTGGGATTTAACCGCCATCGCTATTAATACAATTATCGGCGCGGGAATTTTTGGACTGCCTGCCAAAGTAACTGCACTGATTGGTAGTTGGAGCTTAGTTGCATTTATTGTTTGTGCAGTGATAATTGGTTTGGTTGTAGTTTGTTTTGCCGAAGTTTCCAGCCGTTTTCAGTCAACAGGTGGCATGTATCTCTATGCAAAAGAAGGTTTTGGCTCAATAGTTGGGTTTGAAGTCGGTTGGCTTTACTGGATCGTCCGCGTCACAACATTTGCTGCTAACTGCAATCTTTTAATGGCTTATTTCAGTTTTTTTTACCCTGATGCCAAAGAAGGTGCGCCCAGAATTATCTTGATAAGTTTAGTGGTGATTTTTCTGACAATTATTAATTTTATTGGAGTTAAACAATCAACCTATTTAACTAATATTTTTACTGTCGGAAAGATCGTTCCGCTGATAATTTTTGCTTTAGTTGGATTGTTTTTTATCCAGCCTGCGAACTTTAATTTTTCCGTAACCCCGGATTACACAGCATTTTCCGGGGCAACGCTGCTTTTGATTTACGCTTTTGTCGGGTTTGAAGCGACAGTTATTCCTGCAGGAGAATCAAAAAATCCTAAAAAAGATATGCCCTTTGCCCTGTTAACGGCGTTGGGAATCGTGGCAATTTTATTTATTCTCATCCAGATCGTGGCAATCGGAACATTGCCCGAATTGGCAAAATCAGAAAAGCCTTTAGCAGATTCGGCTTCAGCGCTTATGGGCGCATTTGGCGCGACTTTTATTACAATTGGCGCCATTATTTCGATTTTAGGGAATTTGAACGGCGGATTTTTAGCCACGACACGAATTCCTTTTGCGATGAGCGAGCAGAAAGAATTACCCGAATTTATTGGTAAAACTCACGAAAAATTCAAAACGCCATATATTTCAATTTTGATAACTGCGATTGTAATTTTAATTTGGACACTTCTTACCTCATTTTTGGCTGCCGTAGCGATTGCGACCATTACCAGATTGATTGTTTATGCGACGACTTGTGCCGCTTTGCCTGTTTTTCGTCGGCGGGAAGATGTGGCAAAAGCTGAATTTACTGCTCCTTTGGGAATTGGAGTTGCTGTTTTATCATTAATTTTGATTGCCTGGTTGTTGATTCAAGTTGATTATTTAAAAGAGGGATTACCAATTTTGATCGCCTTTGGAATTGGATTAATTTTGTATTTTATCAACTCATTTTTCCGCAAGAATTCGGAAAACGAGCGTTCATAAATCAGCTATGAAAAAGATTTTTACAATTATTTTCGGCACAATTTTATTTGCAATTTCGGCTTTTGGTCAAACAATTGAGAATTCAAGCCGTTCAACTATTGGTTATATTTCTTCGAGCGGAACTGTCGAAAATTCAAGCCGTTCAACCATTGGCTATATTAGCAGTGACGGCAAAGTCGAAGACTCAAGTCGTAAAACACTAGGTTACATCAATTCAAATGGAACGGTTGAAAACGCAAGCAGAAGCACGATTGGCTACATCAATTCAAACGGAACAATCGAAAATGGAAACCGTTCAACGCTGGGCTACATAAACTCCAATGGGACAGTCGAAAATTCTTCGCGGAGCACAATTGGCTATGCAAAAGGCGTCAAGATGGAACACGCTGCCGCTTTTTTCTTCTTTTTCTTTAAGCCGAAAGATTAGCTTCCGAGTTTAAAACTTTACTTCCGGTGAAAAGGCAAATCGCTGATAATGCACAGCTTATCGGACAGACTAATAAAGCATAGCGCATCATTTCAGGCGAATCGGTGGCTCCGAATCTGTCATTCAAATAACCGATGAGATTTGAGCCAATGATGTAGGCAGCGATATTGACCGAGAAAAAGTAAATTGCAACAGCCACTCCGCGTAGATTTACCCCTGCAATTTCGGTTGTATCAGCTGCCGCTGCTCCGAGCCAAGCCAACGCGAAAAATAAGAGCAAAAAATTAGCTAACAGAATGAGATAAGGATTATTAGTAAAAATTAGCAAGAGCCAAAAGGGAATTGAACCAAGTGAGAGAAGCGAGCCATAAAGCATTCGTCCGCCACGAGATTTTTTTCTAAATTTATCGGCGATAACACCACCGTAAAGGGTTGCCGGAATTCCTGCCAAAAGCGTCAAAATCCCGCCCCAAAATCCGATTGTTGCAAGATCAAATTTGTGCAATCGGGTATAAAATGTTGCACCCCAAATGTTTAGGTTGTTAGTCGCCAAACCAAGTAAAGCATAGCCTAAGCATAATAAAATAAATGCTTTATTAGTAATTAACTTTTTCCAGTTCGTGCCGGTAACTGATTGAGCTTCAACTGCTCCGCGAGGTTTTTCCTGCAACACAAAGACCAAAATTGCCAACAATACACCCGGAAAACCGAGAAGCATAAAAGTCATTCGCCAGCCGTAATTTTGCCCCAACCAGCCGCCGAGAAATGCTGCTGAGCCTGCGCCAATCGCAATTCCCATTGAGTAAATACTGGTGACTGTAGCACGTTTTTGTGGCGGAAAATAATCTGAAAGAAGTGAAATTGCGGCGGGTCCGAGCGTGGCTTCGCCGACTCCGACCATCAAACGACAGGCAAACAAACTCCAAAAATCCCAGGCAAATCCGGTCAAACCAGAAAATAAACTCCAAACTAACAAACCAACGCCGATCAACATTTTACGCGATTTTTTATCAGCAATTCTGCCAAACGGAATTCCTAATGCTGTGTAAAAAATTGCAAACGAGGTTGTTCCAAGCAATGCCAGTTGTAAATCGGTGAACGCAAATTCTTTTTTTATCGGTGTGAAAAGATAAAGTATCAAAACGCGGTCGAGAAAATTGAGGACATAGACCAACGTCAGTAGTGCAAGTGCATACCAGGCGTAACTTGTTGTTTTTTCAGTGTTTTCTGTCATTAAATTATTCAGGCAAAATCATAATTTTCGATTCACCTGTTACCAAAATCTCGCCATTTTGATTGGTGCAAATTGTTTCACAGGTCACAATCCCCTTATCTTCGCGGATATTCGTCACAGTGGCAGTTGTTGTCACTGTATCACCAATAAAAACAGGCGCAGTAAATCTCATAGTTTGTGAAAGATAGACGATTTTCATCCCCTGAAATTCGTTACCTAAAACCGCCGAAATGAAAGCCCCGCTTAACATTCCGTGAGCGATCCTTTTGCCGAAACGAGTATTTTTTGCAAATTCTTCGTCTAAATGAATCGGGTTAAAATCGCCCGAAACTTCGGCAAATGCACGAATTAATTCGTCTGTAACAGTTCGATTGGTGGTGAACTTATCACCTAATTTTAATTTCATAATTTTAAGAACCATAATTGGTTTTTAGATCAATTTGTAAATAAAGTCATTAAAAGTTTCACCGGACTTGATTCCTCCGGTTGAGGTAAATAACGCTTGTCCCCCGAATTATCAGTGGACGTTCCCAGCCAAAGTTCAGTTACTCCATCTTTTTTCAAGTTTGCCAAAATTCCTTCTACCAAACACCGCCCAATACCTTTTTTTTCTTTGGTTTTCAATAACCTCAATATCATATAAATAAGCCAAAAAGCCGCTTTCCGTAAACGCAGGGAATCGAAAAACTATTGCATAACCTACAATTTTTTCTTCCAAAGTTGCGGCAACAAATAAGACCTGTCATCCGATAAAAGATTTCCTAAATGAGTTGATGAAACGGAAACATCATATTGGGCTCTTAAAAACTCATTAAAAGAGGCAATAGTTTCGGCGTCCTTCTGGGTGACTCTAAAAAACTTCAATTTATTTCCCTAAAAACTCCAAAACTTTCTTGGTAAACTCAAGCGGTTGTTCAATTTGCGGAACGTGTCCGCATTTATCGATCACAAAAAACTCAGAGCCTGTAATTCCTTTGTTGTAACGTTCGCCTTCATCTAACAAAGTCAAACCATCCTGTTTTCCCCAAATTATCAGAGTTGGTTTTTTGATTTCGCTCAATCGAGAATCCATAAAATCTTCGTTGCGTTTGATTGATTCGATAATGGCATTGATCGTGTAGCCGTCGCCCGACGTAACTCTTTGCATAAAAAATTGATCAATTAGTGCAGGGTTTTCGGCAAAAGTTTGATTATAAAGCGCAATTTTGAGATTGTTTTTGACCTCTTCACGGGTTGCCGAATTTAATTGGTAAACCTTTGAATAATCGAGAACTTTTGGGGTGAGTCCGGCGGAATCAACCAGAATAAGTTTGTTGACCCGATTTGGATATTTTACCGTGTATAAAGCCGCGATCCATCCGCCCATTGAGTTTCCGATCAGGGTGGTCTTTTCAATCTTTAGGTCGCTCAGCATTTTGTCGAGAAAATCCACATAAGTCCCAATTCTATATTTGATAAAAGGCTTGTCGGATTTTCCAAAGCCGATTTGATCGGGCGCAATAACGTGATAATTTGTCGAAAGTGCAGGGATATTTCCTGCCCAGCCGTCACCATTTCCGCCGAGACCGTGCAAGAGAACGACAGTTGGTTTAGTTGAATCTCCGGCTTCCAAATAGCGAATTTTTGCCCCGAAAACCGTCGCAAACTTTTCCTGCGGAGCTTGGGCAATGGCAACAATTGCAAGAGTTAGAGTGATAACAGCTAGATAGATTGTTCTTCTCATAATATTCGTGTCCTTTCGTGTTTGTTCGTGGTTAATTTTTGTATAAATTCTCAATTTCGTCAGCAAAATTTTTCGCCACTACATTGCGTTTAACTTTCAAAGTCGGTGTAATTTCATCCAGTTCAAGTGAAAAATCTCGCTCAAGAATAACAAACTTTTTGATTTGCTCCGAACTTGAAAGTCTGGAATTTGCTTTTTCAACCGATGTTTTAACGATCGCGAAAATCTGTTCATTTTTAGCTAAATCGGCAAAGTTTTTGAACTCGATTTGGTTGGCTTTAGCAAACATTTCAACTTCAATTGCGTTTAGCGTAATTATTGCTACACAATAGCTTTTGCCATCGCCGTAGAGAAAACACTGGCTAATTAGATGATTTTCTTTGACATAATTTTCGACCAAATTCGGTGCAACATTTTTCCCACTCGAAAGGACAATAATTTCTTTTTTGCGTCCAGTAATTTTTAGAAAACCGTCCGTGTCTAATTCGCCCAAATCACCTGTTTTGAGCCAGCCTTCTGCGTCAAACATCACTGCAGTTTTCTCCGGTTCTTTGTAATAGCCCGAAAACATCATTGGACTTTTGACCAAAATTTCACCATCTTTGGCGATTTTGACTTCGCACATAGGCATCGGTTTACCGACCGTTCCGTATTTCAAATTTTCGGGCGTGTTAAACGCCACGCAAATATTTTCGGTTAATCCGTATGCCTGTAAAATCGGCAGATTTGCCTTGGCAAAAAAGTCGGCAACCTCATTTGGCAGTGCCGCCCCACCCGAAGTTAAAAGGCGAATTCTGCCACCAAAAGCATCTTTAACTGTTTGCGAATCAACCTTGTCAGTTCCGTTTTCGGCGACAATTTTCGCATGTATTTTCTCAAAAAATCTTGGTAGAGAAGCGAAAACAGTCGGTGTGACTTCCAACATATAAGCATAAAGTTTTGACAAATCGTCAACAAAATAAACACTTGTGCCGTTGTAAAGCCGATTGTAAAGCCCGGAAATCCGCTCGGCAACGTGGCAAAATGGCAAGTATGAAAAACAAATATCGTCATCAAAAATTGGAATTGTTTGGCGAAGAGATTCAACCGAATTCAAGATGTAATTGTGCGATAACATTGCGCCTTTTGGCATTCCGGTAGTTCCGCTCGTGTAAACCATAATTGCCGTGTCAGTTGGTTTTAGAGAATTGCCGATAGATTCGATTTGCGGCAAAAACTCATTTATTTGCTGTCTTCCAAACTCAAGAAATTCGGCAAAACTTCCATCTTCAAGACAAATAACCTCTTTAACTTTCCGCAACTTTCCGCAACTTTCTGCAACTTTCCGTAACTGCTTTAAACTATCAACCACAACAAATTCAGCGTCCGAATGATTTATAATGTATTCGCATTGTTCGGGTGAATTGGTTGGGTAAATTCCCACGCCGACTCCGCCCGCCGCAATCGTTCCAATATCGGCAATCGTCCATTCAGGAATATTTCCTGCTAAAATTGCGACGCTAGCACTTTTCGTCAAACCTTTTGCTAATAATGCCGAGGCAAAAATATGAACTGCTTCCTCAAAATCTTCCCAATTGGAATATGACCAATTATCATAATCACGACTATAAAATACCGGCTTTCCTCGATATTTTGCGGTTTGTGTGCGGAATAGCTGATAGATGTTTCGATATTGCATTAAAGTCTATTTTTCCAAAATCGTTTTTCGATTTTGCGAATATTCTCTGCCGTCTTAAGTCTTTCTAAATACACGATTAATGTTTGTAATTCGTCATCTCCTAAATCCCCGAAATAAGGTTTCACTCTGACCAAATTCCCGTAACTGTTACGCCATTTTTCGGGTGAATCGTCCACTACGATAACTTTTGCCAAATCAAATTTGCGTTTGCGAACTTTGGACATCATTTTTTCAAAATAAGTCTCTTGCAGCTCTTCATCGTATCTAATTGTGCAACGCCATCTTGACCAAAAGAATTTCAATTCATTCGGGTTTGGAAAAATTTCCTCAACAATTTTCGTTGCGTAATTTTTTGTTGAAGAAGTCCAAACCGCAACTTCAAAATTTTTCAGACAAAACTCAATAAACTCTTTTAGAAATGCACGTTTATAGACGAAGTATTGACCGACAATGAAATCTTGCGGACGTTCCAAAACTTCTTCTGTCGCATAAACCAAAGTTTCGTCCAAATCCAAGATCAACAATTTTTTTTCAACGCTTTCCATCGTCGAAAATCATAGCAAACTTGGCAAAGTTTTACCGCTTCTTCGCAACCTTATTCTTTCGGAAAGAAAACTCTGAAATCTTCTAATTTATCAAATGTTATCCAAATATAATCGCTGGTTCCATTTTCCCGATGCGGATGTAAGTCTTTTAAGTTTGGATTCTTACGGTAATGCAAAAATGCTTCTTTGGATTCCCATTCAACCAAAATCATCACTTGTCTGGGGCTTAAATCGCCTTTGAACGATTCGTCATATTTTCCAACGGCAACTAATTTTCCACCGTGATTTGGAACTTCTTTAGCACTTCGTTTAAGATACGCCAAATACTCGTCTTTATCGGAAATATTGAATAAATTGAGTGCGTAAACTTTTTTCGTATCCATTAATTTTCACCAGTTTAATACTGAAAAACCATCGCCGCCATATTCAAACCGCCGCCCGAAGCGCACATCACAAATTTGTCACCGCGCTGCAGTTTTCCTGCACGAATCGCGTCATCCAAAACCATCGGAATACAGGCTGAACCGGTGTAGCCCCATTTGTGCATGATCGTGTGCGTGCGAAACATCGGCAAATTCATCTGTTCCATGACGATTTTTATCGTAGCAATATTAACCTGTGTCCAGAGAAAAAGTTTGATGTCGTGCTGAGTTAAATCGGCTCGTTCTAAAACCTCTGCCACAATTTTTTGCCAACCGTTAATATTTACTTCCGCCGGGAATTTTGTCGCAAAACGGACTTTGTTGCGGTAGCCTAAATCTAATTCTTCGTGCGTGATAGGGAATTTTGAACCACCCGCGAAAATCCCCAAAAAATCGTGATAGGAGCCATCAGCTACAAGTTTTGATGAAAGCAACCCGACATTTTCTTCTTCGGTAGATTGTAAAACAACTGCGCCTGCTCCATCGGCAAAGATGGTTGCAGTTTTCTTTTCTTTCCAATCCAAAAATTTGGTCATTGCATAAACGCCGATGACTAGAATATTTTTATAGTTTGAATCTGCAATAATATATTTAACTGCTGTGTCGAGAGCGGTTACAAAACCAGCACATGCGCAGTTTGTATCAAAAGTTCCGGCGTTTTTCGCGCCGATTCGATGTTGGACAACCACCGAAGTCGCGGGCGAAAGATATTCAGGCGTATCAGTCGAAAGGATAATTAAATCAATTTCGTTCGCGGAAATTCCCGCATTTTGCAGAGCTTTTTTTGCTGCCTCACTCGCCAGATCCGCCGCGCTTTCGTTATCAGCTAAAACGTGACGTTCCAAAATGCCTAAGTTATTCTCGACAAATTCATTAATATCCTCGCCGAGCATTTGGCTTAAATCGTCATTAGTTAAAATTTTTTCGGGAACATGAGCGCCTGTTCCGATAATTTTTGCGTTTCTCATTTTATCCACGAAGTTTCACGAAGAAAACACGAAGTAAAATCAAAATAATCTGAGTTTATCTGTGTCAATCTGTGGCTAATTCTCTAAAAATGTTTTTACAAGCTTATTAAATTTTTCAGCCTGTTCAATAAAAAATAAATGTCCGCAATTCTCAACAATTTCAAGTTTTGCATTTGGAATCAGATTCGCCAAATTTAACGAATTTTGCATCGGCACAACCTGATCGCTATCACCCGTAATTATTAAAGTTTCTGCTTTGATATTTGGAATTTTTGCCTCAGTATCAAAGGTTGTAGCCGCTTGTAATTGTTGCAGATAGACAGTTTCAGGAACTTCATTTGCTTCACGCAATTGACAAGTTTTTTCGACAATTTCAAAGTTGTTTTCGACAAAATCTTTAGTAAATGCCGGAATCATAAATTTGCGGATTCTATCGGCACTGTTCAAATTTTCAGTCGAGATAAAAGCAGTCAGAACTTCAAAATTATCAGGTAAAACGTGATTTTTTCCGCCAAAACTGGTGCAAGCCAAAACCAATTTATTCAATCTTTCGGGATAGCGCAGGGCAAAATCCTGTGCCACAAATCCGCCGAAACTGGTGCCTAAAATCGAAGCCTTTTCGATTTTTAATTCGTCTAAAATTTTGACCACATCATCGGCAATTTGGCTAATCGTAACAGTTTCATTTTCATCCAGTTTAGAATGTGAAATTCCTCGCGGATCAAACGTAACTATTTGAAAATGCTTGGATAAATCCGCAATTTGCCGAAACCATAGCCACCCGCCGGAAGCAAATCCGGAGATTAAAATCAGTGGTTCGCCGGTGCCGTGAGTTTTGTAAAACAAGTTCATAAGTTTAGAAAGTTTAGGAGGTTTGGGAAGTCTAAGAAGAAACCTGTCTACTTCCTAAACTTCCTTAAACTCTTAAACTAATTAGTTGCGTGGAATTTCACCATGCGCAATTGGTTATATCCGGTTAAATCTTTGGAATTAAAATGTCCATAGGGAACTGCATTAAAACGAACTTCGCCGTTTTGTCCCGGAATTTGCGAAGTATAGTTTCCATAAACTAAATTTCCATAGCCGATTACCTCATCAACAGTTGACCACATCGAATAAACAAAAGATCCTTCGTAATGCGAACTCGAATTCATATTGACTAAAATATTCGATACGCCGTAAGGTCCTAACAATCCAATCAAATAGCCCGGATAAAGTCCATTTGTATTTGCACAAGTTGGAATTGTTCCGCCTGTTTGAAAACAGGAAACCAAACCACGATTTGCACCAGCAATTCCCACAAAAGTATCAACGCTCGCAGTCAAAGATGCGCCTAAATTGTAATTTCCGCCGTTCAATGCATCGTTTCCGGTTCCACCTAAAATCGCTTTTCGGGTCAACGTCACTCCCATTGAATGCGTTACAATATCAACTTTTGCCGCACCAGTGTAAGCCTTAACTGCCTGGATAAAAGCGCGAATTTTTTGCAGATTCGGCAATGAATGATATTGGTAAGCGGAAAGTGCCGGATTATTATCGCCCCAAGTTATAGCGTAAAGTTCTGCACCCTTATAACCTTGGGAAATAAAATAGTTCCGCGAAGCTGTCCATCCCGTCATTCCGTAAGCATTGCCATTGGCAGCGTCCGAATTTCCGTGAATAAAAATGACGGGTTGATTAACTATGGATTCACCTGCAAAGGCTCGACCGCCAAAACTGTTTCCGCCTGAATTGAAATTGTAACTGTTGTATCCATTCGCGTTGATCCAATTTTGAAAATCAGTAGTTAATTGCCCAAAAGCCGAAAAAGACAAAATTAAAAGCAAAGAAAATATTAGAAAAAGTTTTTTCATCGGGAGTCTCCTTTGAAGTTGGGAAAGTTAGGGAAGTCTAGGAAGTTTGGGAAGAATACTTACTTCCTAAACTTTCTAAACCTCCGCAACTTCCTAAACTTAACAACTTAGAATTTGAATTTGAAAGCTAATTGAATAACGCGCGGACCTGTTGCAGATCGTTCAATTCTACCAAAATTCGCGCCGGAAATATTGTTATTCGGATTAGCATAATTAACTGAATTAAGGACATTAAAGAACTCAGCCCGTAATTCGCCTCTGTATTTTTCGCCAAACGGAATGAATTTGATAAACGAAATATCAACATTCTTTTGCCCCGGTCCGGTCAAAACATTGCGGAGTGAATTTCCAAATGGGTGATTTGGGTCAAAAGCGGCAGTTCCAATGGCTGAACGGGCAAATGCGCTGGTCACAAAATAACCGTTTAATCTGGTGCTGACATCTCCGCTAGTGTATAGACTGCCATTGTAGTTTTGGTTGTAATTGGCGCGATTGATTAGGGTATTGCCCGGATTGTCAATGATTGAAAAAGGCAGACCGCTTTGAACAACTGCAATTCCGGCAATTTGCCAATCGTTCAATAACCCTTTGGCAAATTTTGATTCTGCACTGATTTTTGGCAACGAATAAACTCCGCTTACCACAAAACGGTGGTCACGGTTAAAATCAGAACGTCCGCGATTGGTTTTCCAATCAAATTGGTCGCCCGGAACAACAGTCAACTCATTAACGCCTGAGCCTGAATAATAGTCAATTGAACTTCCATAAGTATAAGAAGCCAAAAATTGCAATCCGTTGCTAAAGCGTCTGGTTAAAGACATTTGCAATGAATCGTAGTTTGATAATCCAGTCGTTTGAACTTGATGAACACCACCCGTTAAATTTCGGTTGGTTGAAAATCCTGCGCCAAGCGGAGCCGCATTAAATGTTCCCGTTGCAGTATTAAATGTCGGTTGATTAAGCAAAATAACTTGCAGTAAATCTTTTCCTCTGTTGCCGACATAGCCAACGTCAAACAGATAATTCTTGGCAAAATTCCATTGTAATCCGATGTTATATTGGTGGATATATGGAGTTTTTAGGTTCGGATCAACATAAACACCCG
>DAORIL010000093.1:0-14321 GCA_035438525.1 Pyrinomonadaceae bacterium | reverse complement strand
GCGTTGCGATACGAAACAAAAAATCCCATTTCTTCGGCTTGGTGATGCGGACGATGCAGTTTCCATAAAAATTCGTATTCGTGCCCGAAACGGTGATACCAATATTGCAGAACATCGTCAATCAGCAAATAACCTAAAACTCCGAACCATAAATTTGAATTGGCGACAGCATTTTGAACATTTGGAATCAGCGATTTACCGAGAAAAAGCGCAGCAAAAATAATCAATGGTTTATAGATAAATGAGAGTGCCACAAATCCGCCAGTTTCCTGAATCCAATCGCTAAAAGTCCGTTTTGTAGCTGTCAAATAACCTGCAATTGTTTCCAACAGACTGAAAAACAGAATAATTCCAATGACAATGTAGCCATCGAGATTTTCGATGCCGAAAAGGGGTTCGTTCATAAATTTGTGATTGATTTTGCTGTGAGCAATTTAGCACACCTTGTCCGAATTGTTGAAATGTGTTGAAGGCTTTTCAAGAATAGATTATTTGAAATAACATCCACGAAGTTTCACGAGGGAAACACGAAGTTTTTGGCTATTTTCAACAAATTTGATCAATAGACATCTTTCCAAAATAACAGTGGATGTGTTTGAAGTTATTGAAATTTAGTCATCGAAGATGACGTAATATTTGTAGCCCATAACGTCAGTTATGGGAAAAGATTGGAAATCATTCTAACTCTCGAAGAGAGTGACATAATTTATGCCGCTATTTTCAATAGCTTGATGGTTTGATTCGCTTTCGCCCCATAGTTTCGCTATGGGCTACAAATATATTGCCAATTTCATTGGCTTTTATTTAGGAAAGATGTCCAATAATTTCAACTGCATTGGAAAGAATTGATTAACTTCGTGAAAAATTCGTGTTCCTTCGTGGATTATTTCTTTTTCAAATAATGTATATTGTTGTGGAACAGCACAGAATCCTATGGAAACAATTTTAATCAACAACGGACGAGTTTTTTCGGGTTACGACGAGCCTGCAAAAATTGCCAATGTTTTAATCAAAGACGGTAAAGTTGCAAAGATTTCCGAACAGCCGATTGAGGCGGAAAACGCTAAAATAATTGATGCGACCAATAAATGGGTTTTGCCCGGATTTATTGATAATCATACGCATTATGACGGTGAAATTTTGACTGCCCCGAGCCTTTCCGAATCCGTCCGTCACGGCGTTACTTCCGTTATTTTGGGCGGTTGCTCGCTCTCGTTTGTCTATGCCGATTTTGAAGATTGCGCCGATATGTTCACCCGTGTCGAAGCATTTCCGCGCGAAATTTTGTTCAAATTGCTAAAAGACGGAAAAAGTTGGTCAGCTCCGCACGAATGGATCAATCACATCAAAAATCTCAATGTCGGACCAAATATCGCTTCGTTCATCGGTCATTCCGACATTCGGGCGAAAGTGATGGGAATTGACCGCAGTTTGAACGAAGCCGAAAAACCGTCCGAAGCGGAAATTGAGCAGATGAAACAAATGCTCGAAGAGTCTTTGGACGCAGGTTTTATCGGAATTTCGATGCAGCATAATCCGTGGGACAAAATGGACGGGCGGCATTGGTCAAAACTCCTGCCTGCTACATATGCCAAAAGCAAAGAAAGAAAGGCTTTAACCGAAATTGTCCGCCGCCGTGACGCACATCTCCAAGGCGTTCCAAATCTGGTCAATCGGGTTGCTGCGCTCTGGTATATGGCGCAAAGTTCGGCGTTCTTTTGGCGCAAAAAACTCAAAACTTCGATGGTGGCGATGATGGATTTAAAAGGCGATCCGTATATCCGCGATGTTATCAGCGGACTCGCTTCGTTTTTTAATAAAATTTGCCGCGCCGATTTTCGACTCCAAGCCTTTCCGGTTCCTTTCACGGTTTATGCCAAAGGGATGGATTTGGTTATTTTTGAGGAATTCCCAACTGGTGCATTGGCGCGCCATCTTGCCAACGATTTGCCGGAACGCGACAAAACTTTGCAAGACCCCGAATATCGCCGTAAATTCAAAAAACATTACAAAAGCAAATTCGCGCCGAAAGTCTGGCAAAAAGATTTTAACGATGCCTATGTCGTGGACGCACCCGATAAAAGCTGGATCGGAAAATCTTTCGGCGACCTTGCCCGCGAGCGAAATCAGCATCCGGTTGACGCTTTTCTCGACATCATCGTTGATATGGACAAAAAGGTTCAATGGAAAACCACGATTGGCAATCACGATCCGAACCGTTACAAAAAACTTTACAACGATGAAAACGGCATTTTCGGTTTTGCCGATTCGGGAGCGCACATAGACAATATGGCGTTTTATAATTTTCCGCTCCGCGTTTTGCGTTACGTCCAAGCCTCGCACGAACAAGGCAAACCGCTGATGTCATTTGAAAAAGCCGTCTGGCGTTTAACTAAAGAAAATGCCGATTTTTTCAACCTCGATGCCGGAACTCTGGAAACAGGAAAACGCGCCGATGTGACCATCATCAATCCCGAAAAACTCTCTGATAAAGTCCACGAATACCACACCGCCGAATTTTTTGCCGGATTTAATCGCTTAGTCAATCGCAATGACGATGTGGTTGATCTAGTCTTAATTAACGGCAAAACCGCTTGGCAAGATGGAAGTTTTTCGGAGAATTTTGGGAATGAGCGATTTGGGGATTTTTTGGAGGGGAAGCACGGGGATTAAATTTTTTTTTACAATAATATTGTGGGAGGTTGTTGAAAGTTTAGAGTAATAGATTTACCCTCCCTAATTTTTATTCAATTTTTAAAGAATTCCTTAACTAAATTTAAGTATTCTGTTAATTCTGTTGGATAATTTGCAATGTCTAAATCTCTTAAATATTTATCTGCATTGAAATTAGGTTTTAGTGATTTTATATCCTTTCCAGGAAGGAACTTTAAGGGATTTTTTTTGGCTTCTCTTTCCATTGTTTTGATAAGCATGGGGTTGGAATGATAATTGAATAACGGTGTATTTTTATTAAACTTCTTATGACTTTGGTCTAAACTTGAAGTTGCAGTTTTAATGAACGCATCCTCTAATAACTCTATATTTGTTTCAATAAGTTCTTTGGTAAAGTATGGATTACATAAAATCGCAAAGTTCTCTAATTCATTTACAGGCAAAAACTTAATCAAATAGTTTCCATTACCAACTATCTTCTCATATTTTTCTTTAAGTTCTTTTTCAAGAAATTCTATTTGTTCTAAAGAATAACCATCACGATCTAAACTTCTAAAGACTTTAGGAGCATAACTTTGTTTCCGTTTTTTATTTTCACGAATCCATATTTCTACATCATTTACTGTGCATCCTTTTGAGGAAATTATTTCGATTTTAGTAATATGGAGTTTTTCAAAAAGCCTTTTCCATACTGTTACAGCATTTTCATCTTCACAGATAAAAACATTTTCAGGAAATGCGTCATTTAGGGCAGTAATTTGTGTATTAAAATAATCTTCGGAACTTTTCTTTTCTTTTTCTAGTGCCTCTTTTTCTTTTAAAAACTTATCTTCTTTTTCTTTTAATTCTTTTGAATATGTTGCTCTGATTAAAGATGAGCCAATATCCCGCTCAATGTCTGATTTAACAGTTGCAAACTCAAAAGTTTGTTTTTCTACATCAAAAAGAGTGATTATGGAAAAATCTTTATATTCTTTATTACTAACTTTTTTGACGTGGTAAAGATTAGCTTGTCTCTTATCCTTTTCAAGATCACTTCCATCATAAAGACTCAAAAACTCTTCCGAGTGTGTTGTCAAGAATATTTGTCTTTTTTCAATGAAAGTATTTTTAAATTTATCTGCCAACTCCCTTTGGTTCTTATATTCGGCTGAATTTTCTGGTTCTTCAAAACCCCAAATGAAATGCTGCTTGGACTCTTGGATTAAATCTAAAAAATTTAACATTTCAGGAATAAACTTTGCTTGGATACCATCTCCTCTTAATCTTAAAGAAATATCTTTTTGTTCTCCCGTTCCAATGTCAAAACTTTCAAAAAATTCTTTAAGATTATTTCCAATTTTGAACTCAGAGGACAAAAACTTTGCTGATGAAAAAAGTTGTGATGAGAAATTATTGATTTGGGTTTCGAGTTCAGAAATAGACTTCTTTAAGCTAGATTTATCTTTAATATCTTTATCAATCTGAGCTAATCTACTTATCCGCCAACTTGTATTTTTTAGATTTTGAAGAAATGCTTTATTTTCTGATTTATTTCCTAAAGTTCTCTCAAATCTTTCTATTTTTCTTTTTTCTTCATTTAATTGCTCAATTGCCTTATCCTCATTGGTTTTAATTTGTAAAATGATTTTTCCATATAAATGCGAAAAAAATCTTTCATCTCTAATAGCAGGAACATAAGAAAATGATGTGGAGGAAATAAGTCTTTGTGCATATCGTCTATAACCTTGTTCTTTGGCATAAATTTGATCATTTGGAGTCTTACCATTTTTCCCATATCTTTTTTCGTTAAAACTTGGTCTTGAGTCAATAGTGATGTTCTCTCCATTCTCTTGAAAGATATATTCAAAATTTCTGTAGCCATCTCTGTTATAAAATTTTGAAATAGAAAATGAACGATTGTTTATGCGAAAATATAATGTTATTTCAATTACCTTTTGAACTCCCTCTCTTTTCAATAGTGAAAACTCTGTATCAAAATTAAATTGATGAGTGCTGTCGATCTCGCCATTAAAGAACAGATTTAACGCTCTTAAAATATTGGACTTTCCTGAATCATTTGAGCCAGAAAAAATATTCAAATCGCTTACTTCATATACTACTGCTTCATCTGATTTTTTAGTTCCTAAAAATGAGCGAAAGTTTTTAATTTCTATTTTTTCAATAATTTTCATAATCTTTAAAGATTTGGTAGAAGAAAAATTACTGCTTTACTATACAAATACATTCACCAAATTCAAAGTATCTTTTTCAAATCTTAAACCCATCAATATCTTGCACATTGACCGTTGAATCTATATTTTGAAAATCATCCCAATCATCGGTTAATAAATCGGCGTTGGTGTATTTGGCGGAAGCGAGAATGATGGCATTTTTGATTTGCTGAACTAACTCAAATAGGTCTGATTTTCGCACAATCACTCCAAATTTTGTTGCGCTCTGTTTCACTTAAAACACCAACAAACGGTGAAGATGAACGGAGTCTTTGTCCCTCATCGGTATCTTGAGTAATGATTTTGATAATTTCTTCGGGAGTTCGCGTTTCGAGGATTTCTTGCCATTCAGACAAAGCAGGATTTTCATTTTTGAGCCAGCGATTAAGGTTTTGTCGGGCAATTTGTAAGACTTTGTTTGGATTCAGACGCAATTTTTCTGCAACGCTCGCGTGAAGCATTAAGCTAAATAAATCAACAAAATTTTTTTGATTATCTTGCATTACAAATTGATTTTAACACAAACATTTCTAAGCTAAACAAACATTTTTCTAAGATTCAAAATGCCGATTTAATCAAAACTGATAAACAATCGCGTTACAATGCATTCCCGCGCCGACCGAAGCCATGACGACTTTATCGCCTTCGTGGATTTCGTAGCCTTCTAATTTCCCGCGCAGAATTAAATCGAGCATGGTTGGAATTGTGGCGACCGAAGTGTTTCCTAAAAACTGAATCGTCATTGGGAGTTTTCCGTCAAAATTTGCTAAATCGGTTTCATACAATTCGGATAAATTTTTGGCGACGGCGTGAATCAGCTTGTCGTTTGCCTGATGAAAGAGGAACATATCAATATCCGTCACATTCAAATTGGCTTTGTCCAGAGCTTTTTGGATAACTTTTGGAACCCAAGTCGTCGCGTAACGATAAACTTCTTTGCCGTTCATCTTGAACCAACAATTTCCGCTTTGTTCGGGATTGTTCGATTTGCCGAGATAAATATTGCTGACATCATTTTGCGCGTGGGAAAAAGTTGCACAGGACAAAACTCCTTTATTTTCAGAGCTTTTTGATAAAACGACAGCTCCGCAACCATCAGCCAAAATCATCGAATCCAAATCGTATGGATCGAGCAGGCGCGAGGCGATTTCGATTCCCACAACTAAAATATTTTCCGCGTCACCGCTCTGAATGGCTTGATGCGCTTGGATTGAGGCTTGGAGCCAGCCCGGACAGGCAAACAAAATGTCGTAGGCAAAACATTCGTAGTTTGTAATCCCAAGCGTATTTTTCAACAACGCCGCCATATTTGGAACGGTATGAAAATAATTTTCGTCAATCAGCATATTGCCCGCATTATGCGCGACGATGATTCCGTCCAATTTGTTTGGATTGATTCCCGCATTTGCAATCGCCAGCTGCGCGGCTTCGGTCATCAACGGACGCGAATCCTGGTCAAAGGGAATGTAACGGCGTTCACGAATACCCGTAATTGATTCGAGTTTGGCGGTCATTTCTGCACCCTGTTTCGGGAGCTGCACACCGCTTTTATCGTAAAAAATATGGTCGTTGAAATGCTCGTTAGGGACGACGAGTTCCGGTAAAACGCTTCCTGTTCCTTTAATGATGGTCATTTGATTATTTATTTTTCAGCTAAAATATAAGCTCTTTGGCTTGGATGCTCAAATTCTTTGTATGGATAGCGAATTATAGCATCTTTGATCTTAAAACCAATTTTTTCGAGAATTTGCAGGATCTTATCAACTTCGAAAAAGTAAAACGTAATGGCTAACTTTTGATTTAGAAATTCATCTAACTTGATTTCTTCACTCCCAACATGAAAGGAAAATAAAAATTGTCCCGAAGTTTTTAACACTCGATAAATCTCGCTAAACGCTTGTTCGATTTCTTCGTAAGTAAAATGAACGATAGCATAAAAAGCTAAAATTGCTCCAAATTCTTCTTCTTTTTTATCAAGATTGAGCATATTGCCGACTTCAAAAATTATGTTTTTGTTGAGCTTTTTCGCAATTTTTACCATTTTGGGCGATAGATCAATTCCAACTAAATCCTTTACGCCAGCATCGGCTAAAAATCTAGTTGTATGTCCGCAGCCGCAACCCAAATCCGCAAACTTTCCGCTGTTTTCTGTCGCAAATTTCTGCAAAATCAAACGGTCAAACGGTTTATTTTCTAACTCGTTATAGAAGACTTTAGCGTATTCTTCGGCGGTCAGATCGTAGCAATTTGTGACTTCGTTTAGTTGTTTCATTAGACGGGACGTGTTTTAGTTTCTTTTCCTAAAGTTATCACTAACATATTACTCGGCTCAAGAACCTTCGCCGTATGCCACGTTCCTTCGGGAATTATCACTAATCCTCTGGAACGAAGTTCAATTGCTTGCGAAATCCCTTCTCTTTCCAAAATCAAGTCCATCGAACCCGAAAGGAGATAAACGATTTCCTCGCCGTGCGGGTGCATTTCCCAAGTTTGCCAGTCTTCCTCAAAATAAAACTCTGTAATCAGCCAGTTTTCACCGATTTCATTTAATTTTTCCGCCGATAAAGACCAAAAATCATTACCTCCGGTGAAAATATTTATTTCTCCGTTTTTACCGAGAGATGCGTAATTTTCCGTAAAATCGGAAAGAGGGGAAGTTGTCATAAACTTTTATTATTTTCGCTCGTATTTCCAGTTTCGAGTTTTTCCTTCCGAAATCCATTCGATTGCCGTTGCTAATCTTTTGTTTCGCGTGTCGTCGGTTTTGGCTTCGTTGAGCCATTCAACATAATCTTTTTTCTTTGAATAGCTGAAATTTTCAAAATTTTCAGATGCAGCAGAATTTGCTTCCAAAGCCGAAATTAGAAATTCGGGAATTACAAGTTCTTTTTTCTCCGCAGTTTTCGGTTTTGCCGGAACTTTCACGCCTTCTTTGTTTAGCCGAACTGCTTCTTTGATATATCCAAGCAAAATTTCATCCGACGGTAAATCGGCTAAACTTTTGATTTGCCCCAGTTGACCGTGCGCTTCATTACTTTCGGTCATAATTTTGTGCGAATCGTTCATCAGGGACGCTTTCCAGAATCCGAAAGAGCAATGTTGCTTGAAAGCCGCCATATTGCAAACTGTTCCTTTGTAATCAAAAAAAGGCATACTCCATTTCATTGTTTCTTCGATTTCGGGGCAAGCCTCGTGAACGAGTTTGCGAAGATGCGTCAAAATCGGTTTAGCAAATTCCGCCGATTTTTCGATGTATGCGTCAATTCTTTCGTCTTTTTTTGTCATAACTTTTATTCAACTTGGTTTAGCTTAACCAAATCTAATGGATTAATATATCTTGCCACCAAACCATTTGCCCCGACTGCCCAAATCGAATCTTTGCCTTTAGCTTGAACAGCGTTGTAATTATCTTTATTTTGATTCGTCCAATTTTTCCCATCGGAAATAATCATTTTATTTTTTGGCAGGAATAATCACAGAATCCACATTGAAATGTTTTGTAGCTATTAATCCATTTGCCCCAACAACCCAAATATCCGCTCCTTTTGCTTGAATGGAATTATAATTTTCTTGGTCAATGACATTCCATTTTTGTTTATTGAATGTCCATTCAGAGCCATTTGAACCAACTGCAAAAATAATTTGTTTATCACTCATAAAAGTAGCTCCCGAACGATAACCATTCAATCCTTTACCGAGCGTCCAAGTCTTTCCGCCGTCATTTGTAAATGCTAAATTATTATTGACTTCATTTGGCTTTTCGTAATTCCCACCGACAATGACACCATTTTTTGCGTCAAACATCGCAATCGAAAAAATTCCGCTTCCCTGAGTTCCTTTAGTAATTGGAGTTTCGGAAACGAGCCAACTATTTCCGCGATTGGTTGAGCGAAAAACTCGTGCTTCATTTCCGCCCGAAACCATAAATACGTTATTTTTACCTTGAGTGATAATGCAAGTTCCGCTGGCTGCAAATGCTGCCTCCCCTGACTTTGCCGGAAACATTTTATCAGTCGAAAGCGGATACCATTTTTTGCCGCCGTCATCGGTGCGAAGCAGATAAAAATAGCCGTTGACGGGATCGCCCATTGCAATTCCGTGATCTTTATCCCAAAAGGCAAACGCATCAAGGAAAATGTCTTTATTGGTTGCCTGAAATTGTTTTTCCCAAGTTTTTCCGCCGTCAATCGTTTTGTAAATCCGCGAAGTTTCGCCGTTGCCGATGCTCAAAAGATACGCAGTATTAGCATCAAACGCTTCGACATCGCGAAAATCGAGTTTTTCCGCCTCGGGAACTTTGCCGACCGTCCAGTTTTTTCCGCCGTCAACCGTTTTGATAAAAGTTCCGCCCGTTCCCGATGCCCAAACTACATTTTGATTGACTACCGAAAGTCCGCGAAAACTAGCTTTAGTATCAATCGTTTGGCGTTGCCATTGGGCATTGACGATAAAAGCGGAGCAGAGAATCGTCAACAATAGTATTACAAATTTTAGATGCGTCATAATTTTGGATATTGTAAATAATCCGTGCATTTTTGTTTTTATGAATTGCCCCTAGTTTCAACTAGGGGGCTGTAATCATTGAATTAAATGAGTTTAGTCAAATCTGATGAAAAATATCAATCATCATTTTTGCTTTAGCTAAAGCTCATCGGACTTTTATTTAATTTTTATCAATTCGGCTCAAGCCTAACCTTTGCTGTATTTCGAGTTCCACCGACTAAAGTTCGGTGGCAATTCATTTATCCAGTTACTAATTTTGTTGCGCCAATTATAGACGAGTTGGGCAGGTTGTCCAACATCAAACAAATTTGAGAGAGCCTAATCAATTACAAAAAAGCAAAAGAAAACGCGAAAGATAAATAATTTCTTATCATCATTTCGCGTGTTTTTGTGGTTATTCAGCTAAAGTTAAACTGTTGCCGCTACTTTTTCAGCTTTTTCAGTTTTGACAGGCATATCATCCGGCATATCACCTGTATCCGGTCGCAAATATTGGCGCATTTTCGGTTTTAATGTCGCCAGTAACTCTTTGCGGTTCTTGGTTTTAATCGGCTTACCAATGTAGATTTTACCCATTTTTTCGAGACGTTTTTCGGAAATTGCTCCCGAGAACATCAAGAGCGGATAGGTAAAGTTTGGTCCGTTTAATTTGCGGAGTTTATACATCCACATCCCGATTGAACCGAGTCTCCACGCAGTTGGTCCCCACCAACTATATTGACCGGGACGGAGATTCATTTTCCAACATTTCATCATCAGTTGCCATTGCAAAGCGGTTAGTTGTTTGGTTTGCGTGACACCTTTTTCCATTTCCATCCGCGTATCGTGCAGCGGGGTGAAAATCGAAGGAATTAAGAAGGCAAACAGTCCGCGACGTTCCATTTCATAAATCAGATCGAGCGTTGCCATATTGTCTTCGTCGGTTTCGTCCGGATTTCCCACAATCAAAGTCATGGCGGGGAACCAGTTGTTTTCGTTCAAAACTTTCAGACCTTCTAAAACTACGCTTTGCCAGTCTTCGATATTGAACGGCACACCTTTACTCGCCATTACTTTCTTTGCCATTCGGACTGAGCCTGTTTCCAGACCGATCAAAGGTGCAAGGGCTTTCTTTTCGGGATGACTGCTCAGATACGGGAAGTGGATCGGGCTTTTCGGTAGTAGAACGTCCGAAAGTTGTTTAATCAAAATCGGATCAACGACAGCCGGTGCAATGGTTGAGTGACTCAAAACGTGCTGTTCAACGCCCGGAGTGTTGACAATATCGGTGTAGAGGTCAACTAAAGCCTCTCGATTCGGAAAATAAAACGGAATGTCAGTATGGACTTGTCCCCAAATAAACATATCTTCGGTTGCTAAAGAAATTTGTTTATTGCCCGCCGCCACATTTGCGCGAACCGCTTCCATAATTTTGTCTTTAGGCAAGTCAATTTGGGGATTTAAATCGGGCAAACAGAATTTACAACGTCGTCCGCATCCTGTTGTCATCTCGACCACACCAAAAGTTGTGCGTTTATCAGGAAATAAAATTCCTTCTTTGTCGGTTGGATGTTTGACTTCGATTTCTTTTGGCAAATCCTCACCGGCAATTGCTTTACGGAAAAGCTCCATCACATCAGCTGATTCGCTGCGTCCTTCAACGACACAATCCACGCTGAGTTCTTCATACATGTTGGTTTGAATGATTTGCCAACCGCCCGAACCACCAACGATAACTTTGAAATTATCGCGGTAAGGACTTTCTTTGATCGTGGCAAACATTTCTCTCGAATAATGCGAGTTCATCGGCATTTTTGATGAACCGAAAATCGAAGTATAAACTCCGGCGGCAAAAGTTACGCCGAGCGGATTATGCGTTGAAACCGCGACAATTTTCGTGTTTGGTCCAACAAATTTGTGTAGATCAGCCGGATAGCACGACACGATGTCGTCTTGCGAATATTCGCGTAACAATGATTTTTCGACTAAACGGACTCCGGCGGGCATATATTTAGCTTCGCCATTTTTTTCATATTCAACATCGCGCCAATTCGGATATTTCCGATTGATAACACCTTCCATCCAAATTGGGAGCGATGCCATCGCCATTTGGATAAAATATCCCGCGTGGTCAATTGATTCTGTTAGCGGGGCAGTTAGAACAATTAACTTGCCACCGTCTTTTGGGGCATTGGGTTTATTTCCATTAACTTCAGGGGGATTAGTCACACCATTCATATTTATACCTTATAATTTAAAAATTAGGACAGCAATTTTTCTTTCTTTATTTTTGTTTATTGCAAAGTTCAGTTAAGTTTATGTTTTTTATCGAATCAATTCAAGAATTAATTGAAGTTTTCTTCAACCTTTAGCGCAATCTTTGGCAAAATGTTAGACTATTTATGTAAATTTTGAGAATTTTTTATAACATAAATTTTTGTGAGGATAATATAAAACCGTGATTGATTTTGAATTAACTGAAGAGCAAATAGCATTACAGCAAACGGTGCGCGAATTTTGCCAAAACGAAATCGCTCCGTATATCAAAGAATGGGATGAAAAATGTCATTTTGAGCGTTCAATTCTGGAAAAAATGGGTGAATTAGGCTTATTGGGGGTTTGTATTCCCGAACAATACGGCGGAGCAGGGTTTGACTATGTTTCGCTGGGATTGGTCTGCGAAGAACTCGAATATTGCGACACTTTTGCCCGTGTCATAATGTCCGTGCACGTCGGATTAAACTCAATGTCCATTTATAGCTGGGGAACCGAAGAGCAAAAACAAAAATATCTGGTTCCGCAGGCTAAAGGCGAAAAATTTGCGACCTTTGGACTGACTGAGCCAAATGCCGGTTCAGACGTGGTCGGAATGCGTTCATACGCCCGGCGTGATGGCGATGATTGGATTCTGAACGGTGAAAAAATGTGGATCTCGCTCGGCGATGTTGCCGATCATTTCTTATTTTTTTGCTGGACTGACCAGGAAAAACAAAAAGTGCGGGATCATTCAGGCATTTCCTGCTTTATTGTCGAACGCACAATGCCCGGATTTTCTTCGGGAACATTGCACGGCAAACTCGGAATTCGTGCCGGAAACACCGGGTATTTTTCATTGCAGGACGTTCGCGTGCCAAAAGAAAATATGCTTGGAAATGAAGGCGAAGGTTTCAAAATCGCGATGTTTAGTTTAGAAAACGGACGTTATACTGTTGCTTCGGGCGCTACGGGCGTGATTCGCGCTTCGCGTGACGCTTCGGTCGCTTATGCTAACACCCGCGAAGTTCAAGGGCAAAAAATCGGCAGTTTCCAATTGGTCAAACAAAAAATTGCCGAAATGGAAGCCGATTATGAAATGACTCGTTTATTGTGTTTGAAAACGGGCTATTTGAAAAATGAAGGCAAACCATCGGCAAAAGCAGCCAGTTTAGCTAAATGGCAAGCCACAATTCGTTCGGAAAAAGCCGCTTCGATGGCGATTGAAGTTCACGGCGCAAACGGTTACACCAATGATTATCCGGTCGAACGATATTTGCGAAACTGCAAAGCTGCGGTAATTTATGAAGGAACCCGCGACATTCATACCCTGATGCAGGGTGATTGGGCATTAGGGCTGAAACGCGAAAAACAAGCCCGTGTGATTCTTCCACCGTATCAACCGAATGTTAAAGCGGCAAGTTAAAAACTGCACAATTTTTACCAAACAAAAACCGGATAATTTCAACGATGATTTATCCGGTTTTTTAGTTGCTGTTGTTTTCAATTAGCTAGACTCTGCTCATATTTTGAAAAATAGATTCAATTGGCGGCAGACGAAGGGTTGGTGCCTCAGAAATTAACTCTAATTTACAAATTACGTTTTTAACTTCTGCCATTTGTTTGACTAAATGTTCCGCCAATCTTATTTCGGTTTTATTTGAAACCGTTCCTATCAAGGTAACCTCGCCTTGATAAACAAAAATATTTATATCTGATGAATTAATCAAAGGATGTTTGCTCAAATAATATTTAATTTTACTTTTAATTTGATTATCGTCCATAAATCCTTCTCAGTTCGTCCTAAAAATTATTTTTGTTGAACAGGATACCCTCCGGTATTAGAATTTTCGTTTAAAATTTTATTAGCTTTGTCTCCCAAAAGAGCCGCTGCTGAAAGACCAATAATTATGGTTAAAATTATCAAGGCAAAACTTATAATTACCCAATTAATACCACGAGTTTGTCGGATATTACCTTGAATTTCAGCAATTTTCATTTCTCTATCAAAAACTTCTTCTTTCATTTTTTTGACTCCTTTTTATTTGTAGAATTACTTTAATCTTGGCAAATAGAGTGCCATTAAAGTAAATGCTGTAAAAACTAAGTTTAGAGTGTTGTTTAAAATTGGATCTAATTAAAATTATGTATGGAATTGTTACGATTTGATAGATTTACAGACAAAATCAGATTATGGCTGAATTTGGAAAAAAGAGTTGGAGTCTAAGATTTATAAAGGTTTGATCAGTAAAAAAGCCAGTCAAGTTTTATAAACTCGACTGGCTTTTAAGTTTTTAGTCTAAAAAGAATTAATGATCTTTTTTAGCGTCATCTTTCTTTTCAGTGTTAGCAGGTGCTTTATCCTCTTTCTTTTCAGCAGTGTTGTTAGCTGCATGATTAGCATTAGCTGCTTTGTCATCTTTATGGGCAGCATTGTTTGCGCCACCGTTGGTTGGAGCAGCATTGTTAGCACCACCGTTGGTTGGAGCAGCATTGTTAGCACCGGTTGTTGCAGTGTTATTTGCAGGTGCAGTGTTGTTTGCTGGTTTTGCATTGTTTGCGCCATTGGTATTAGTTTTTGGTGCTTCTCCACCGCAAGCTGATAAAGCCAAAGCCACAGATGCAACAGTTGTTAATGTTAATACTTTAAGTTTCATTTTTTCTTGTCTAACCTCTCAAAGAGTTTCTAAAATTGTTTGG
>DAORIL010000092.1:0-14371 GCA_035438525.1 Pyrinomonadaceae bacterium | reverse complement strand
TTTTAAGCTGTTGTTTTTCAGATGCTTGCGTGACAAGTGCAGCAAGTTCGGTAATGCGATAAGGTTTGGTCAAATAATCGTATGCGCCAAGTTTCATGGCTTCGATAGCAGTTTCAACCGTGGCATGCCCCGTCAACATGATCACTTCGGGCGGATTTTGCCGTTTTTCGCGCAGACGACGCAAAAGACTTATTCCATCAAGGCGCGGCATATTTATATCGCACAATAAAACATCGAAGTCTTTTTCTTCGAGTAAACTCCAGGCACTTTCGCCGTCTGAGGCAGTTTCAACCTCGTGTCCCAAACGGGTTAATTCTTTTTGCACTACGAGTCGTAAATTGTTTTCATCATCAACTACTAAGAGTTTTGCCATATTGTTTTTTCCTTATTTGAGGGGAGGAAGTGAAATTGTAAAAGTTGTGCCTAGCCCAACATTTGAGCGAACCGAAAGTCTGCCGCCGTGTTCGGTAATGATTCCATAGCAAACAGCTAACCCCAAACCTGTGCCTTTACCCACCTGTTTAGTGGTAAAGAACGGTTCAAAAATCTTTGACATATCATCAGGTGAAATTCCGAATCCGGTGTCTTTAACTTCGACTACTACTCGATTTTTTTCCGCGTAACTGCGAAAAGTCAGCGTTCCGCCCTCGGGCATTGCGTCAATAGCATTTGCTGCCAGAGCAATGATGGCTTGCTGCATTTGTCCTTCGTCAGCACTGACCAATGGCAGAATTTCATCTTCCTCGATCTTGATTTCGATTGCTTCTCCACGCTTTTGATGAGCCACCAATCGCGCCGAATATCTGATAGTATCGGCAATATTGAGTGGAACCCGATTACTACCGCGAACCCGGCTAAAATCTAATAAACCATTGGTAATTGTTTTGCACCGAAAGGCTTCGTTGCGTATTAAACCGAGATATTCACGCAAATCTGCAACATCAGGCGAATCGTTAAAGGCGCCTTCGTTGACTCTGGTTTCCAAGGCTTCGGCACAAGCGGAAATAGTTGCTAACGGATTATTGATTTCGTGAACGACACCTGCTGCAAGTCTGCCGACAGCCGCCAATTTTTCGGCTTTGGCAACCGCTTGAATTGCTTCGACCCGCATCGTCACATCTTCACCAACCGTAATAACATGAGTAATTTCACCGCTAAAATGATCTCGCATCGGAATTTTGCTGACTAACCAATGCTTTGTTGTCCCATCTTCATCAGTTGTGCGTTGTTCGATGCGGTCAATTTTTCCGGTGCGAAAAGTCTTTTCAAATTCGGCTAAAAGTTGTTTCTTCGGTTGTTTGGTCAAAACCTCAAAAATTTTACGTCCGATGACCGAATCGCGCGATAATCCCTGTTCTCCGATTTCACGATGTCGGTTCCAGGTCACAATTCGATATTCACGGTCAATCACATAAAGCGAAACCGGCAGCGCATCAACTACCGTTTCGGTAAATTTACGATGTTCTTCTTTGGCAGAAGTTATCGAAGCATCCATCGTTGCTTCGTAATGTGCGGAAAGATTGACGCTCAATGCCGCCATTTGAGTTGAAGCATCAATTAAACGTCTGGTGACTTCGCGGCAATGATGTTTTTTGGCAAAACTGACAATTACTGCGCCTTTGACTTTGCCATTAATGTGTAAGGGTGAAACATATTCAAACTCGTGCGGGTGATTTAACAGAAATTCGTCTTTATTTTCGAGCCAAACTGAAATTTGCGGCGGTAAAAAGCCCAACCACTGTTTGAAACGGCGGATTTGCACTAAATTTGACGATTCTTTCCCTTTTGAATCAAAAGCAGAACAGACTAACCCGAGATTTTCCAAAGCAAAAACGAAGGCACAGGCTTCCGCCCCTACCTCGCGTTGAATTGATTCTGCCACAAAATTGGCAACCTTTTTGGGATGCACAATCGAAAGTAAATTGCGCCCAAGTTCGGTGATAAATCTTAACTCAGAGGAAGGTTCATTTTTTGCAATCTGTGGAGTGAACGCCTTTGCGCTTGTTTTTGATTCCATCGGGGATAACATTTTTTTTCGCTTATTTGACAAACTTTTTGTCAGCTTTGTCATCTGAGAGGTTAGACTTATAGAAGGATGATGAACGAAGTGTTTAACTTCATTTATTATTAAAAAAGATTTTAAACATTTTGTCAAGGTTTTTCGCAGATATAAGAAGCAATTAGACCATTTGACGAGACGTAATTTTTGAACAAAAATCGGAATTGTAATTTATGCAAAAAAATCTTGCCCGAAAATTAAAAATTCTCTTCTGCCTTAGTTGTTTTTTTCTGCTTTTCGGTTTACTAACAGAGGTAGATAAGGCACAGCAAGTCGTGGACAAAACTGTGGCAAGCGTCAGCGACGGAGCCTCTAAACCTGAATTGATCACTTATTCGGATTTATTGTGGCAATTAGCTTTAGAGCCAAATACTCCGCTTGTTCCGCCAACTTCCGAGGATCTCAATCGAGCGTTGCAAACGCTGATAAACTTACGCCTTTTTGCTCTTGAAGCACAAAGATTACCATCTGCCGAGCCCAAACAAGAAGAAATTGATGAACAAATTCGGCGAATCGTAGCAAATTTTAAATCAGAAGCTGAATTTCAAAGCCGTTTGCGATTAGTTGGTTTTGATTCGATCAAAGACGATAATTTTCAAAAAATGATGCGTCAACGAGCTGCAATTGAAAAATATATTGAATTTCGATTTCGCTCGTTTGTAATTATTACTTTGGAAGAAGAAAGAAAATATTACAATGATGTTTATACACCGGATTTTCGGCGGAAAAATCCGGGACTGCTGCTTCCGACTTTTGAAACCGTTCGGACACAAATCAACCAAATTTTAACCGAAAGAAAAATCGAAGAGGATATTTTAAAATTTCTTGATGCCGCAAAAAATCGGGCAGAAATCATTCCTTTGTCTGACGTCTAATTTTTCCAGGGCTTTTTGATTCTCGGTGGTAATTCGATAGCAAATTTTGCATTTTTGAGAGATAAATTTTCATTGTAAAATTCATCTCTTTCCAAACGACGCTTCCATTTTTCTTTGAATCTCGCAAACTCTGCTGAGTCAATATTTTGCAAAGCTTTTTCAACCACACATTTTCCTTTTTGAATAAATTCAGCATGTGGTGTAAAAACAATTCTCAACCCTTTTTCACGCAAGCGCAGACAGAGGTCTATTTCAAATAATCCTTCATTAAAATTTTTGGCATCAAAGCCGTTCATTTCCTGAAAAAGGTCGCGGCGAATCGCCACTACACCCGAAATTGCCGAAAAATTGCCGACAACCTGAGAGCGGACAAAACTTCCGGGTGCAAGTTTGGAAATTCCCTGATGGGCAAAACCAAGCAATTTATCAACTCCTAAAATCACTCCGCCATTGCGAACCGTCGCATTTTTGGTCAAAAATTTTCCGCCGACCGCGCCGATATTTTTTTGCACGGCAATCTTTGCTAATTCCGAAAAACTTTCGTTCGAAACAATTTCGAGGCTTGCATCAACAAAAATTAACACATCGCTTAAGCTATTACCTGCCAATATGTTAAGTGATTCAGCAGTCGCATCTTTTAGTTTGATGATCTCAAAACTCGGCTCTGAATCGTAAATTACCCGATGCAAATTAAAATATCCTTCAGAGACTTTTGCTTTGATACCGACTCGTTCAAAATGTCGGCGAATCGCTTCACGCGCCCGTTCGTGAGCATAAGGTTTTTCATCCGGATTTAGTGCAACCGATCCCGAAATTGCCCGCCAATGATAGAGAATATGCGGAATATGACGAATTTGTTTTTCGTCAATTTCTTCCGACACGCGCAAAGCCAAATCGTAATCCTGACTGCCTTCCGCACCAATCGTAAAGCCGCTGATTTTTTTCAATAATTCTGTGCGGTAAGCCGAAAGATGCGTGATTAAATTCAATGAATAAATTAGATCCTGACTCCAATCTGGCTTAAATTTCGGCTCGGAACGCTCTCCTTTTTCGTCAATCAAATCCTCATCGCTGTAAATCATTTGCGTTTCGGGAAAGCGATTCAATTCATTTGCCACAAAATAAAGTGCATGTTCGGATAATTCATCATCGTGGTCAAGTAGAACTGAAAATTCGCCGGTTGCAATCTCCAAAGCAGAATTTGAAGCCGCAGAAATATGCCCGTTTTTTTCTCGAAAAACGACCTTGATGCGCGAATCTTCATTTTGATATTCTTCTAAAACCTGTCGAATGTGAGGTTTCGGAGAACAATCATCTGCAATGCAAAGCTCCCAATTTTGATAAATTTGACGGCGAACAGAATCTAAACAGAGCCGCAGCCATTTTTCATCCACGTTATAAACCGGAAGAATTATCGAAATCAGAGGCTGATGCGAAAATTTTTCGATTTGTTGGCGAATCAATTGGCGATCATCATTAGTCAAAGTATCAAATTCCCGCACCCATTTTTGATATGCAATTTTTTGACCGATTTCAAAAGTAATATTTTTGATGCGGGATTTAACGCCTTGCCAGCCGTGATCTATCCAAATTTGTGAAGCTGTTTTGATTTTTCTGCGTAAATTGACCATTGTAAAATTAGAGACGGAGTTTTGTGCTAATTTGCAAACTATTGGTTGCGACAAATAAATGAAGCAATTAAACTCAACACAATAATTTATGCTAAATCCGATATTTTTGGAAATTGTTGCTTGCCCGTCGTGTCAAGGCGATTTAGAAACCTCGCCCGAAATTCGCTGCAAAAATTGCAATTTAAATTTTCCAATTGTTGAAGATATTCCGGTTTTTATTAACGAAAAGAACAGTTTGTTTCGGATTACGGACTTTGAGCAAAAGCATGACACTACCTACAAAACTCAATCCAACTGGAAAAAAAAACTCAAAAAAATAATTCCTTCAATCAGTTTAAACCTCAAAGCACCGGAGAATTTTCGGAAATTTGCGACTCGTTTACGCCAGGAAAATACAAATCCGCGATTGTTGGTAATTGGTGGAGGAGTTATCGGCGAAGGGTTTGCGGTCGAAGATTTTGCTGACCAAATTACTTTGATTGAAACCGATGTTGCCTTTGGCGAAAGAACAAATTTGATTTGTGACGCACACGATCTGCCTTTCAAAAACGGAACTTTTGACGGTGTAATCGCCCAAGCTGTTTTAGAACATGTTTTAGACCCAACCAGATGCGTCAGCGAAATTGAGCGGGTTTTGAAAAAAGACGGAATGGTTTATGCAGAAACGCCTTTTATGCAGCAAGTTCATGCCGGACGCTTTGATTTTACACGCTTTACACATCTTGGACATCGCCGGCTTTTTCGGGCTTTCGAAGAATTAGAAAGTGGTGTAGCTTGTGGAGCAGGAACGGCTCTGGCTTGGTCATATTCCTATTTTCTGCAAAGCTTTTTTAATAATCGAACTATGCAGCAAATCGCCTTTGCTTTTGGTAGTTTAACGGGATTTTGGCTTAAATATTTTGACTATTTTTTGCTGGAAAAATCAGGCAGTTTTGATTCGGCTTCGGGCTATTATTTTTGGGGCAAAAAGACGGACAAAATTTTAGACGATAAAAAATTGATTGCAGATTATAAAGGTGTTATTCGATAAACATCTATTCTAAATTTACCCAAAATCTCAACGCAAAGGTGCAAAGACGCAGAGAGAAAAGCAAAAAGTAAAAAAGAATTTTGAAAACCTTTGCGTCTTTGCGTTAAAAAATTTTTAGAAAATTTCCTTTTTCCTTAATGTTTTTTTTGGCAATTGCTTCTTTTTTGGCTTGAAAAACTTTAGTTGGAATTAAAAACCGCAAAAACATTTTTCCGGCATCTGTTACCGAAGACGCACCATTCCGATTTTCCCGAAACATTTTCCAGGCCTCTTTTTTTTGACCATTGCGGATAAAATCTGCCACGCAACGAAATTTTAATTGAGTTTGAACCTCTTTAAGTTTTTCTTCGCTCAAACCGATTTCGTCTGCCACGCGCTCTTGCGAAGCCAACCATTCTTTCATCATCAATGGAAAATTTGCACTCGTGTTATATCCGTGAATCCGCCACGCCGAAAGAATTTTTTCATCCAAAGCAAATTCGCCAATTGCACTGAGCCGCAAATAAAGTTCGTAATCTTCGAGAATTGATTCTTGATTCCAACCCCGTTTTTCCAAAGCACTTCGGCGATAAACCACACTCGCACTGGTCGGAATGATTGGATATAAAAGCATCGAAAGCGGGTTTCCGTCTGCGTATTCGCCCCAATCCTCAGTCGAATCAATAATTGCGTCCTGTTCATCAATTAAATAAGCGTGACCATACGCCAAAACAGCCTGCGGACGTTTTTCCAAAAGCGCAATCCGACTCGCCAAAAAATCGGGAAGCCATAAATCATCAGAACTGATATAAGCAAAATAATTGCCGGAACTTTTGGCAAATCCTTCGATCAAAGTTTTACAAAGTCCGCGATTTTCGCGTTTGATAAATGAACATTCAAACGGACAATCTTTTAAAACCCGCTCAATTATGGTCACAGATTCGTCTTTTGAGCCGTCGTCAATTACAATCAATTTTTTTGGAGGCAAAGTTTGCCCAAAAATCGAGCGCAAAGTTCGTTCAATAAACGGAGCGTGATTGTAGGACGGAACGAGAACTGTAACAGACATCGATTAATTGTAAATTGTTAATTGTAAATTGTTAATTGACAACAGTCATTTATGAAAATCCTTCATTTTCTAGACACGATAAATCACGGCGGCGCAGAAGTGCTGACCTTGGATGTTTGTCGCAATGCTAAAAATGCCGGTTTTGAAATGACTTTTGTGACTTCAAATGGCGGCACGATGGAAGATGATTTTCGACTCTCAGGCGCAGAATTTTATAAATTCAAACGTAGATTTCCAATTGATTTTTCTCTTGTCTCAAAATTGCGTCAACTTATTGTAGAAAAACAAATTAGCATAGTTCACGCACACCAACCTGTCGAAGCATTGCATCTGTATTTAGCAACGCGAAAGTTGAAAAATGTCGGAAAAGTGTTGAGTTATCACGGTGGAACAACGCTTGATTGGAAAAACCTGCAAGCCGCTAAATTTTTGATCCCCCGAATGGATGCGAATGTGATTGTCAGCGAAAGTTTGAAAAAAGATTATAGTTTTGACACTAAAAATTTTACGGTTCTCTACAATGGAACTGATGCTAAACGACTCAAACCAAGCGGAAAATCTTTGTTTCAGGAATTAAATTTGCCGAAAGGTGCTTTGTTAATCGGAATGATCGGCAATTTTTATCGTGAAAATCGCAAAGATCAACTGACAATTTGTCGTGCTTTACCAAAAATTTTTGCTGAAATTCCTAATGTTCATTGTATTTTTGCAGGAAAAACCGAAGCCGGAGCGGAGGAAAAATTAACGCAGTGCAAAAATTTTTGTGCTGAAAATAACATTGCGGAAAAAGTTCATTTTCTTGGAGTTAGAAGCGATATTCCCGATATTTTAGCCGAACTTCATTTGTTTATTTTTTCTTCATTTCACGAAGGTTTACCAATTGCGATGATTGAATCAATGCTGGCAAAAGTTCCGCTGATTGTTTCGGATATTGAACCCTTAATGGAAGCATCCGAAAATGGAAAATTTGCCGAAGTTTTTCCTTTGCAGAATACGGAAATTTTGAGCGAAAAAATTGTGCAATTATTGAAAGATATTCAGTTACGGGATAATTTAGCCAATCGCGCCTTTGACTATGCAACTAAAAATTTTAGCATCGAAGCGCATTTGAAAAATTTGAAAAATCTCTACGAAGAAATTTAAACCGATGAAAATTCTATTTGGAATGCCAAGCAAAGATTCCTGGGGAGGTCCGATTGCCAGCGAGCCGCCTTTTGTCGAGGCTCTGCGAAAAAAAGATGTTGATTGCGTGGAAGAAGTTTATGTTTACGGCGATAAAGATAAACCAACTCCAATTTTTGAAAGAATTCGGCGCGTTTTGGTGACGGCGTTTCGCTTTCGTAAAATATTGAAAAAACAAGAATTCGATTTAATTCATTTCAATACTTCTCTTGATTTACGAACAATTTTGCGTGACTCTGCTTCGATTTTTTTGATGAAACCGAAAAAGGCAAAGATCTTTTTCAAAGTTCACGGTTCGGAAGCAGAAAACTTTGCCAAGACTAATTTTGCTATTCGATTTTTAATCAACTATTTAGGCAAAAAAGTTGACGGCTTGGGAATTCACACGCATGAGGAAAAAGAAAATTTTTTGCAGCTCGGATTTGAAGAAAACAAATTCTTTTTTGTCAAAAATGCTGTTACCATTCACGAAAATCTAGCAGAAAATTTTTCACGTCCAAACAAGACAAAAGACGAATATTTTGAGTTGCTTTTTGTTTCACGATTTATTGAAACCAAAGGTTTGCTGGAAACAATTCGTGCTTGTAAATTATTGAAAGAACAAGGCTATAAATTTATCTTACATTGTGTTGGTGATGGCGAAATTAGAGCAGAAGCAAAAGCAGAAGTTGAAAAACTAAGTCTGCAAAACCAAGTAAAATTTACGGGTTACATTCCCGAAAACGAAGTCACGAAATATTTTCTCAACTCCGATCTGTTTATTTTTCCGACTCGCCATATCGAAGGTTTTCCGAATGTTTTGTTCAAAGCGGTCGCAGTGGGGATGCCGATTGTGACGACCAAAATCCGAGCAGCAGCTGATTATTTAAATGACCCGGAGAATTGCCTTTTTTGCACGCAAGAGCCGGAAAATATTGCTGATAAAATTATCGAACTAATTGAAAATACTAAACTCCGAGCAGAAATGAGCGAAAATAATCTTAAATTTGGCAAAACGCTTTTGCCCGAAAATATTGCACAGGAATTTTTAGAAATTTATCAAAAAATAATTGCCGAATAATTTTGATTCATTCAGTTTTTCAGTTTTAAAGATTACAGTCCTTGTAGTAGAATTAGCGCAAATTGCCCCCTACAAAAAATTATGGCAGAACCAATTTTAGTTGCGAAAAAAGACGCGAAAGAATGTTATCTTTTGCCCGATAAGGCGAATCGCCACGGGTTGATCACGGGTGCTACCGGAACAGGTAAAACCATTACTTTACAACGACTTGCACAAAGTTTTAGTCAACTTGGCGTGCCTGTTTTTATGGCTGACATCAAGGGTGATTTGACCGGAATTTCCCAAGTCGGCGGCGGAAATCCAAAAGTAGAAGATCGTTTAGGAATGCTCGGTTTGAAAGACGGTTTCACCTACGATTCTTGTCCGGTGACATTATGGGACGTTTTTGGTGAACAAGGTCATCCGCTTCGCGCCACCGTTTCCGAAATGGGACCGATGCTGCTCTCGCGAGTATTACAACTCAATGATACGCAATCCGCCGTTTTAACATTAGCTTTTAAAATTGCTGACGATGGCGGCTTGATGTTGCTGGATTTCAAAGACTTACGCGCACTACTGCAACACGTTGGCGAAAATGCGGATACTTTTACCGCAGAATACGGCAATGTTTCAAAGGCAACTATTGGGGCGATTCAACGGGGGTTGCTGGAGCTTGAATCCCAGGGTGCAGAACAATTTTTTGGCGAACCTGCGGTTAATCTCGGCGATTTTATGCAAACCATTTCGGGTAAAGGCGTGGTCAATATTTTAGCCGCCGATAAACTTTATAATTCGCCGAAATTGTATTCGACATTTTTGCTCTGGCTGTTGTCGGAACTGTTTGAAATGCTGCCTGAAGCCGGCGATTTGGATAAACCGAAACTGGTCTTTTTCTTTGACGAAGCGCATTTACTTTTCAATGATACTCCGCAGGCTTTAGTTGATAAAATTGAGCAAGTCGTGCGATTGATTCGCTCCAAAGGTGTCGGCGTTTATTTTGTTACGCAAAATCCGGTGGATATTCCCGAAAGCATTCTGGGACAACTCGGCAACCGTGTTCAGCACGCCCTTCGCGCTTTTACACCGAAAGATCAAAAAGGTGTTCGCGCAGCGGCTGAAACTTTTCGCGCCAACCCAGAAATCAATGTCGAAACAGCGATTACTGAACTTGGTGTGGGCGAAGCATTGCTCTCATTTTTAGATGAAAAAGGCACACCAACAATTGTTGAACGGGCTTTTGTTCTTCCGCCGCCGAGTCATATCGGTCCGGTTTCTCCTGACCAGCGTCAGCAACTTTTGGCAAATTCTTTAGTCGCGGGACAATATGAAACCGTTGTTGACCGCGAATCGGCTTATGAATTGTTAAAATTAAAAGCAGATGCCGCAGCCCAGGCAGCACAAATGGCAGCCGAAGCCGAAGCGCAAGCTGAAGCCCAGGAAGAAGCTGAAAAACAGGCAGCAAGAGAAGCCAAAGAAGCCGAAAAAAGTAATGCTACAACTAAAGCCATCGGCGCATTTGCGACAAGTGCCGCCCGCGCCATCGGAAGTAATGTCGGTCGCCAAATTGTGCGCGGTGTATTAGGAAGTATTTTTGGCGGAAGTTCTAAGAAAAAGAGTTCGTGGTGGTAAGAAAATCAAGTAAAAAGTAAAAGGTTAAAGGCAAAAGTGAGAATTCAAATACTTTTGCCTTTTATTTTTTTACTTATTTTTTCTTTCCAAACCCAACCTTTAATCCCGTTGCAAACAGAAAATCATTTTTTTCTACTCCGAGTAAAGGCAAACTGTTATAGCGATCTGCAATCGTGACAAACCAACCAATTCTTTTAGTTAAATCCGCTGAAAGCGTCGAATCAAAAACAAAACGATATTCACCTGTATCAGTTAAATTCGGATACAAAGTAAATCCTTGTTGAAATTTTACTTTATCGTTCAATTTGTGTTTGAGCGTGTTGCCAACCAATGCTTCGGCTGAACTTTTGGTTAAACCGCCGACATACCAGGTTTTATTCCAGGCTGCACCGCCAAAAAAATCAAGCTCAGTATTATCATTTTTGACAGCGTGATAGCCCAAACCTGCGCCGACAACTGAACGAAAATTTAACAGTTGCGGTTTATCGCGCTCAAAATCGTAAGAACCAAAGGCAAATACTTTTTTCGTAATGTTTCGGTCGTAACGAAGTCCGCCCCAAACCGCATTGGAAGTTGTTACATTGATACCCGCCACACGATTTCGATTCCATAAAGAATTGGTATAAGCTGTCCATTTATTGCGTTCACTGGATTTTTCAGCCCTAATTCCTGCCGTAAAAGTGCTGGTTTTTGAGTTTCCGTTAGTGAAACTAAATCCGACATTTGCCGTTCCATCCCAGCCTTCGGTAAAGCCTAAAGCACGACTTTTAGAAATTGGAGCAGTTGGTTCCGCTTCTTTTTCTTCAGATTTTGCAATTACCTCGGAAACTGCAGCTTTTTCCGGTTCCTTGGCAAAAGCTGCATCAAGCAAAATCTTTTCTACATTGGTTTTTGAAATAGTTATGTCACCCGCAAACTCAGTTTGCAAAACAATCTTTTCATCATCTTGTTTAATAATTTTTCCGGTTACTCTATCACCATTTTTTAACGTAATTTGGTCAGCAAAAATGTTTGTTACTGACAGAATGACAAGTGTCATCATCAGAACAAACGACAAAAATTTAGTCATTATTATTCTCCAAAAATTTAAATTGTTGGGGGCATTGTTGGGGGCAGGAAAATTTAAATATACTTTATGAATCTCAATTTTAGCTATCGGATGCGATGATTTTTTTGAAATTCGGCATTTTTGCACATTTTGTGAGATGATTTTATTAGATTTATTATGACTAAAATCAGTGAAGCGGAATTCGCCAAAATTTGCGATGGAATCTACGAAGACCGCGAAATTATTATCAAACATAATCCGCTTGGTTCGGACGAAGAAATTTTGCTCTGGATGCTGTTGAGCGTTTTGATTAGTTATTTGAGTTTGGACGAAAAAGAAATCCCATGTTTTCCAAATTCGACTAATCTTGAAACCTATCGCCAGGCAATTTTATTTATTTTGAAAGACAGAAAAGCTGAGGATTTTGAAGTCGAAAAATATCTCGAAAAACTATGTTCATAAAAACTTTTCCTTTAACCACATTTCAACAAAATACTCGCGTTGTCGCTTGCGAAGAGACTCGAAAGGCGATTTGCATTGATCCGGCCACAAAATCAGATGCAATAGTTAAATATATCAATGACAACGATTTAGACCTCCAAGCTATCACGCTGACACATGGACATCTTGACCACGTTGGCGGAACGACCGATTTGCACAAAAGTTTTCCGGATGCAGAAATTATTTTGCACAAAGACGATGAAGATTTGTATTACGGTTTGCCCGAACAACCCTTAAGAATGGGAATTCCAAGTTTTGCACTGGCTCAACTTGGGTTTGCCTACGAAAATCCGCCGCAACTGACGCGAAATTGGATTGATGGCGAAATTTATGAAGTTGGGAATTTGAAATTTAAAGTTTTGCATTGCCCCGGACACACGCGCGGTCACGTTGTTTTAATTGAAGAAAATGAACGAAAAGTTTTTGTCGGCGATTGTTTATTTGAAGGTTCAATCGGGCGCACCGATTTACCCGGCGGCGATTATGAACAGCTAATTGATTCGATAAATCAAAATATTCTCACGCTTGGAGATGATTTTACGGTTTATTCAGGACATGGACGCGAAACGACTATCGGACACGAAAAAGCGACCAATCCGTATTTAACAGGGGTTTATCAGATTGGTCGCGGCAGGTTCGTTTGATCGAACTAAGGAGCAGCTTTATTTTTTCTCGACAATATCTTTTTCTAAACCGCCGATTGCAGTTAAAACTTCGCCTTTTTCCTTTTCGGGAACTTTGAATTTATCGAGCGTGGCAATTAAATGTTTGGCACTTGCATCCCATTCTTCTTTGGTTATTCCTAAACCTTCGTGCGAAACTTTCATACTACGTCCGCCATAAACACACGGTCCACCCGTTGCCATACATAGAAAATCAACGATATGCTGCCGAATTTTCTTTTTTGAATCGTTGCTTGCACCGACAAAGAATTTGGCGAACATTTTATCTTTCAACAATCTGCCGAGAAAATCATCGGTTACGGCTGCCAACGCATCATAACCACCAAGCCGTTCATACAACGATTTTTCCTGCATTTTTACATTTCCCGAATCTTTCATTGCATTATTTTGAGCAAACGAAAAACTGACACTAACTAAAGTCATTGCAATAACTAACAAAATTTTTTTCATCTCTGAATTCTCCTTTTTGGAATTTATTTCAAACAATTTTTCGTGATTAGGAAATAAATGGATGCAAAAATTTGTTATGATTGTAAAAAGTTTTTCAAATTTAAAACGGAAGGTAAATCTATGCGAAAGTTTTTGTTTCTCGGAATAATTCTAAGTCTTTTTGTGTCAATGGCTTTAGCTCACGGCGACGGCAGTCATTCGGAAATCAAACAAGATGTCCAATTCAAAGTAACCAAAGTCAACGGCAATGTTTATTTACTCCAAGGGCGCGGGGGAAACATCGCGGCATTGGTCGGAATGGACGGAATTTTGATCGTTGATGATGATTACCGTGATTTGAGCGAAAAATTGCGCGATGCTTTGAAAGAATTGGGCTCGGCATCACCAAAATTTATTTTTAATACGCATTGGCACGGCGATCATACTGAGGGCAATCAATTTTTCGGGAAAGATTCGCTAATTATTGCCCACGATAATGTGCGTGTCAGACTTTCACAGGAAAACGGTCTTTTCGGCTCAAAGACCAAACCATATCCGGCATTTGCTTTACCGGTAATTACTTATGCGCAAAGCGTTTCCGTGCATTTTGACGGCGAAGATGTCAAAGCAATGCATTTCCCCAACGGACACACTGACGGCGATTCGGTCATCTTTTTTCCCAAAGCAAATGTGGTGCATTTAGGCGATGATTTTTTTGCCGGCAGATTTCCGTTTATTGATTTGGAAAATGGCGGCAGTGTGCAGGGTTTGATCAGAAACATTGGTGAACTCATCAAACAAATTCCGGCAGATGCTAAGATCATTCCCGGACACGGCGGAATTTCAACACTTGATGATTTGAAAAGCTATCACCAAATGCTGCTCGAAACTTCGGATTTTGTGCAAAAAACGATGAAAAAGAAAAAGACTCTGGACGAAGTTAAAAAAGCCGGATTGCCGGAAAAATATAAATCGTGGGGTGAAGGTTTTATCAAAACTGACGCTTGGATCACGACTATTTTCAACTCTTATTCAAAAAAATAAATTGAATTTTATTTGCGGAAATTTTCACAGCAAAGTTTTCTAATTGAGGAATTTTCCCCAAAAAAATCAGCTAAAGCCCTTAAAAACAGGGCTTTTTCTATTGGCACACACTTTGCAGATAGTAATTGCAAGTTCTTGAATTACTCAAGAATAAAATTTCAAATTGGAGACAA
>DAORIL010000091.1:0-14395 GCA_035438525.1 Pyrinomonadaceae bacterium | reverse complement strand
CAGAACGGGATCAATTTCGGGACCGCAGACACCCGTTTCGCAGCACATCGCCGGATCGAAAATTTCAAGCTTGGTCATCAAGTCACCTCTCAATTCTTTTCAATTATGCTTTGCCATAATTGTTAATTTTATAGTGAACCTCCAAAACATTTATGTCAAGGCATAATTGTTTGTGTTATGATTGGTTTTATGAAAAAGGAAGAAGCATTCAATTCCGAGTTGTTTTTCAAGGCATTGGCTGACCGAACACGGCTACGCTTATTGAACTTAATGCGGGATAGTGAAGTCTGTGTTTGTCTTTTTGCCGAAGCACTCGGGACAAATAATCCGAAGATTTCCCGTCATCTTTCCTATTTGAAACGGACATCTTTGGTGAAAGGTCGTCGTGAAGGAAAATGGATGCATTATCAGATAAATAAACCTCACAACCAAAAGGCGGCTGAGGTTTTTGCCGCCACACTGGAGATGCTCAAAGGTGATCCGGAAATGCAATCGGACCGGGAAAAGCTGGCAGATCTGGCTTGTTCACGGGCGTTGGTTAATATTCAGCGGAATTCAAAATCGAATCATTCATCAAACAAGTAGATGCCCGCTTTCCAAATTTATTTTAATTTGGAAAAATAAATCTGAATTCTCTTAAAATCCACAATAAAACGCCAACTTTAACAAAGTAAATTTAAGTTTCCTGATAAAGCTAATTTTTACCGGGCAAAAGTTTTCAACCATTCTTTAATTTCATCTCTCACGCGCCTAAAGATCTCGATCCGCGATTCGTAATCGCCGACTGATTCCGGCGGTGGGTCCTCAAAGCTTTGATGAATTCGCTCCGCTTTCCCCGGAAAGACCGGACAGGTTTCTTTGGCGTTGTCACAGACCGTGATAATGTAATCGAAATTTTGTCCGACAAATTCATCGGCTGATTTGGAGCGGTGATGAGAAATATCAATCCCGATTTCCCCCATGGCTTCAATGGCTTCGGGTCGCACTTTACCCGGGGCAACACCCGCACTTTCGACTTCAAATTCATCGCCTCTATCGTGACGCAGAAGCCCTTCCGCCATTTGACTACGGGCGGAATTGCCGGTGCATAGAATCAATACTCTTTTTTTCTCATTCATAATTTTATTTTTATTTAATGCGGAACAATGATATTTTCCGCTTCTTTCGGAGTTATTGGCACGAGCCAGCGAAAAAGAAGTGTGGCACTAATTGCACCTAAAATTTGGGCGATAATAAAGCCGGGAATATCTATGGGGCGAATCCCCGCAAAACTATCGCTCATCGAACGCGCCAAAGTGACAGCCGGGTTAGCAAGTGAAGTCGAGGCGGTAAACCAATAAGCCGCAACAATATAGGCGGCAACGGCAAAAGGAACAACTACTGCCGAACGAAGACGAACACATCCCCAAATAACTGCCAGTAAACCGAACGTCGCAATAAATTCACTCAACCATTGGGCAAATCCGGTTCTCGTCTTTTGTGAAGCAAAGAAAACTGGTAATTCAAACATCACGTTAGCCGCCGCTACGCCCGCAAACGCTCCGATTATTTGGGCGACAATGTAGGCAAGAGCATCACGCCCGGAGATTCCGCCCAGAATCAAATCTCCGATTGTGACAGCCGGATTGAATTGTGCGCCGGAGATATTCCCGAATGTTAAGATTAGTGCTACCAAAGCCCCGCCGGTGGCGATGGTATTAGCCAGTAAAGCAACGGCAACATTTCCACCTGCCAGACGTTCCGCCATAATACCGGAACCGACCACGGTTGCTAAAAGTAAAGCCGTTCCGAGAGCTTCAGCGACGACGCGCCGGGCTAATGAATATTTCATAAATTAATCGTTTCCAACCATTTGACTACGGCGTTCAAGAATAATCGTATCGCGCCACACACCGCGCAGTTTGGCAATTCGTTCGCGTCTGCCGACTTCACGAAAGCCGTGTTGAAGATGTAATCGGACACTTGCCGTATTTTCGGGAAAAATACTTGCCTGCAATGTCCTGATGCCGTTTTCTTCCGAGTTTTCAATTAATGCTTTGAGCAGTAAATTCCCCAAACCCTGTCCCCGATAAGATTCATGGATATAAATACTGACTTCAGCCACACCGCTGTAAACAGTCCGAGTTGAGACCGGGGAAAGTGCCGCCCATCCTGCCGGAGTTTGATTGTTCCACACGACAAGTCGTGAATGTTCTAAATGACCGCTGTTCCATTTTTCCCAGGTTGGCGGGGTTGTCTCGAAAGTAGCGTTTCCCGTCGCCAGCCCCTGCCCATAAATGTCCCGGACAGCTTCCCAATCGTCCGCTCTCATTGTTTCAACCTGATAACTCATAACGGCAATTTCATAATAACTGCTGAAGAACAACGCGGAAAAGTCCATTCCGGCGAGTCTTTCAGCGTTTGGTTATATTCGTCGCGGGTAGTTTCCACAAATTGAAAACGGCGAGCGAATAAATCTCGCGCCGTGGTGGTCAGTAAAACAATTTCCTTGATGCCGGTTGCTTTTGATCTTTCAATCACAGCCGAAACAATCTTTGAGCCAAGTCCCGATTTTTGCAGATCGGGAGCAACCGCCACTGAGCGCAAAAGACCAATGTTTTTATGACGTTCGACCCCGGCACACGCGACGATCTCGCCCAGTTACATCACGACCAATCAGAAAACCGCCGAGATGTTCTGAAACTCCTTCGGGCGGTAATTCTGTCTTTGTCAAAAAACTTAAAATTGCGGCTTCATCCTTTGCAGAAGCCGCTTCGATAGAAAAATCATTATTCATAATTTTAAACGGGCTGAAGCGCACAACAGGCAACCTTTCCGATATGTTTTCCCGTTTCTTCGTCTAATTTAACTACAAAAACTTCCCAGGTTTGGTTAAATATGTCGTCAAAACTGCTTTCAGTAGTTGTTTTTTCAGTTTTGTTTTGCGCCTGGTTTTCTGGGCAGATTAGGTTTTGATTGGTTCGACAATCCATTTCAATTATCCGCCTACTTATGGTTTTGGGAATTTCTCATTGCTTCCTGCGGCACGACTGTAGAATTTAAATTTCGCCACTGACGAACACATAAAAGTGGTGATCTCATCACCTTTTTTCTGATTCATAAATTCAGCCGGAGACCAGAGACTACCCAAATTGGCATAACGAACAACATCTATCGGAGATTCACTGATTACGCGCAATTTAATAGTTGTCCCTTTTTTGTTCGGACATTGCTCGGCAGTCTGTAAAACCTCAATTATGTCAAGTGTTTTCGGCAAAACTTTGACCTGTTTGTTTTTGTCGGAATTATCCTGAGCATTAGTGGCAGTAAAAACCGCAAAACAAGCTGTCAAAATAAATAGTAATAGCAAACGATATGTTTTCATGTCTCTTTAATTCTCCTCTTTTTGTTTAAGTTTTCTATCTGGTTATTCCAATTGGAGTTGGCACACAACAAGATTCAGTTGACTGAAATTCAGTAATTCCAAATTTCACCGCTTGTGTTTCACAACAAGCCGGTTCCCCCACAGCGGGAGCAGACGTTTCACAAGCGCATGACGCATCGGTTTGAAGTGTATTTTGTTCAGCGGATACAGGACCGCAACAACTTGTTTCAATTTTGTTTTCAATTGCGGCGACTGCGGGCGTGTCGCAAGCGGTCTTGCCTTCTTCGTCATTGACACAGCACATTGAAGTTTCTTGTAAGTTATCTTCCAAGACGACAAAAACTTCCCATTCATTGCCGTCCGGGTCATTAACCCAGGTTTTATCCTGAACCGCGTAACAACAATTGGTTTGCATTTCGTCACGGGTTAAAAGTCCGCGTTCATGCCAGTTTTCCCGCATCGCTAAGACATCCTCAGTTGAAGTGACCTGAATGCCGCAATGTGATAAGGCTCCGCGTTCACCAAAAGGAACTTGATTAAGCGTGAAATTCAAGGGCGGATTCTGGACATCAAATTTGGCGTAGCCGGTTCTGACCTTGCTTGGTTCGATGCCGAACATTTTTTTATAAAATTCGATACTGTTTTCAACGTCTTTAACGTTGATTGCCAAATGTGCTTTTAATGTATTAATTTCTTTGATTGCCATTTTATTAAGACTCCTTTATTATTTATATAATGGTCAAATATGTTTCTCCGTATATGACTTTTTGATATTAATACTACTTTTTCATATATGTCAAGACATATTTGATATTTTTTGCAATTATTATTTTTATGAATAAAGAAAAGCCTTTTGATATGGAATTGTTTTTTGCGTCGTTAGCAGATAAGACACGGCTGAGAATTCTTAATTTAATTGGTGACGATGAAGTTTGTGTTTGTTATTTAGTAGAAATTATTGATACGAATCAGCCGAAAATATCCCGCCATTTGGCGTATTTGAAAAAAGCGGGGTTGGTCAGTGTTCGCCGGGATTGGAAATGGTCACATTATCGAATCGTTAAACCAAACAACGAAGGAGCAAGGAAAGTGCTGGCAGAAACTTTGGCGTGGTTAAGAAATGAACCTGAAATGCAAAATGACAAAAAGCAAATGAAAAATCTATGCTGTATTCCGGTCGCGCAACAACCGATCAGCATTCAAGGCGCACCGAAACCGGAAAGAGTAGCCGTTTAATAATATTTTCATCTTATTACTTATCATTACTTATCAGTGAGGAATGTAAATAAATCTAACTCCAACCAAGGAAATAAAAATTTACTTGTAATCGAAAGTCATTATTATTAAGATACAAATTGTGAAAATTATACTTGGATTTTTAATCGTATTACTTAGTATATTTTCGTGTTTCGGATTTGATTATAAGGCACGACAAATTCTTCCATCTTGTGAACTCACACTTAAAGAATCTCCCGTTCTGCAAAATTATAAACTTGGCATGGATGTCACTCAGGCAGGTCAAAATAATATCATTCAAAAAGCCGAAAATAATTATGAAACCCTGCTTAAAGCTGATTTTCAAGAAACTACCTATTTTTTAGATTTTTATCTAATAGGTGAAAATAAACAATTAAGCCTGATAACTGCGCTCTACAAATCCATTAAATTTAATGACCTTGATGAGTTTACCAACTACCTTAACAAAACTTTGAATTTACCTGATAGCTGGAAAAAACAAACGCCTGAGCAAATTCAAATAGAAAAAATGGTTCATCAAATTGATCTGAAAATAGCTGTTCTTTTTGCCAAGCGGGACGATTTTTATGAAAGGCACGGCAAAAATTGTCGGGAAGCCAAAAAGATCGAAGAAAAAGAAATTCCAAAATTTCAAATGATTAAGGCTTCATTTGAAAGCAAACGGCAGATCGGCTCACGGTTAGATTGCAACGGATTTTCCATCATCGCCTACATTGATAACTCAATTGAACAAAATATTCCGGCAATTCATTTGTTTCTGGCATTTAAACCTGATTATTATAAACCCGCATTTTAAATTTGTTATTGCTTGTCTAACCTTTTTCACTTCATTAGTTTATTCCAATAAACGATTGGTCAGGTGTTTTGGTGATCGTCAATGCTTAACAACCATGGTTGATCTTAATGACACTCATCATCGCAGCATTTCTCTCCGCGCAAACCCTGAATTCCCTCATTAACGATAATCGGAATCATCAACAGTGCGGCAACCGGATCTGCCCACCACCAACCAAAAGCGGCATTAAGAGCCAGACCGCCGAGCGAGATGGCTGACAAATAGACGCACAAATCGGTTTGTTTTGAATCGGCTTCGAGAGCGCGGCTTTTTATTTGTTTGGCCACCTGTCTTTTGCTTCGTGCCAAAACCGGCATCACGATCAGCGAGATTATCAATAAGGCAATTCCGAGATAGCTTCTTTCCGGCGACTCACGCCAGATCAGCGTGGTAATCGAGTCATAAGCCACGTAAGCTGCTAATATCAAAAAACTTATGCCGACCAGCCGGAGCGCGATTTGTTCACGGCGTTCTCTGGTTTCCTCATCATCAACCCGCAATCGCCACAAAAGAGCCGCGCCGGAAGTGCTTTCAATGAATGAATCGAAACCAAAACCAACGAGCGAAGGGCTACCGGCAATAATTCCTGAACCAACGGCGACCAAACCTTCCAGCAAGTTCCAAGCGATGGTGAAATACTCTAAAAGCATTCCGCGTTTGATGAGCTGCACTCTTTCAATTTTTCCCAAAGTTTCCTGCATAAATAATTATTGAATCGTCTTGACGACACTTTTGTTTAGAGCAATTCCTCGACGTGGCGAAACCCTTCGTCCAAAAGATTGGCGATATGTTCATCATCAAGCATGTAATAGGCTATTTTTCCTTCCTTCCGAAAACGAACCAGCTTCATTTGCCTTAAGGTTCGCAAGGAATGCGAGACCGCCGACTGCGAGACACCTAAGAGATTGGCAATGTCGCAAACGCATAATTCTTCCCTGGATAAGGCAAAGGCTATTTTAATCCGCGTCGGATCGCCCAGGATTTTGAAGGTTTCGGCGAGGGCGAGGACCGCTTCAGCGGATTTCATTTCCTGCCGGACAGTTTTTACTTTTGCTTCATCCACGAATTCGATCTCACAAGCATCATTAACAGTCTGCGTTGCTTTTTCACTCATATTTTTTTCTCATTCTTAATAAAATCCAATAAAACGCTTTCTTAAAATCCTAATAACTTTCCGCCCTGATAAACCAAAAAGGTGACGACATAAGCGAGCCCGGTCATATAACCGACCATAAAGAGCGACCAACCCCACGAGTTGGTTTCGCGGCGGACTGTCGCAAAAGTTGACATACATTGAAACGCCAGCAGATAGAAAATCATCGTTGTTAAACCGAGCAGCGGACTCCAGACCGGCGAACCGTCATCGTGTTTGGCATCGCGCATTGCTTGAAGAAGTGATTGACTGGTTGCGCCTTCATCTTTCCCGACATTATAAAGAATACTCATCGTTGAAACGAATACTTCACGCGCCGCAAACGATGAAAACAACCCGATTCCGATTTTCCAATCATAACCGAGCGGAGAAATGACGGGTTCAATCGTTTTCCCAAGCCGCCCGGCAATGCTGTAACGAAGTTGTGCCGCCGCTTTTTCAGTTTCGGCTTTTTTAGCTGCGTCTTCATCATTTTGATTTACGTCCACGACCTGTGATTGTGCGACTGGGGCGGCATCTTCAGTAATCGGCGGACGCGGGAAATTTGCCAACGCCCACAAGATGATAGAAATGGCTAAAATGACTGTCCCGGCGCGTTTCACGAACATTCCGGCACGTTGAAAGACATTGAGGAAAACGACCTTAAAATTCGGCATCCGGTAAGGCGGCAATTCCATCACGAGCGGCGGAGTCGGAGCTTTTAAGATGGTTCTTTTAAGAATAAAAGCCACAATAATCGCGGTGACGATGCCCAAAATATACATTGAAAGAATAAGCAACGCACCGACCGAAATAAAACCAAAGACATATTGCCCGGTAAAGAACGCGCCGACCATCAGGGTATAAAACGGAAGCCGCGCCGAACAACTCATAAATGGAGCGATCATAATCGTTGCCAGCCGGTCTTTCGGATTTTCAATCGTCCGCGTTGCCATAATGCCCGGAATAGCGCAGGCGAAACTCGAAAGCAGCGGCACAAAGGCTTTCCCATGAAGCCCGACGGTGCTCATCAGCTTATCCATCAAAAATGCGGCTCGCGCCATGTAACCCGTATCTTCTAAAATGGAGATAAAGAAAAAGAGCAGTAAAATTTGCGGGATAAAAACCAGCACTCCGCCGACACCGGCAATCACACCGTCCGCCAGTAAATCCGTTAAAAGTCCGGGAGGCATTGTGTTCCGGGTCAGATCAGCCAGCGCACCAAAGGCTTGATCGAGTAGATCCATCGGCAAGCTCGCCCACGAGAAAATAGATTGAAAAACAAACAATAAGATCGCTGCTAAAATAATGAGACCAAACACTTTATGCGTTAAAATATGGTCGAGTTTTTCGGAGAACTGACGGATTTCAGCTGATTTATTTTCAACCACGGAATCCTGGACGACATTATTGATCCAGGCATAGCGGGCGACGATAGAAGCGTGTCCGTTATCGAGCGAGTCGTCAGATAATAAAAATGGCAAAATCGGCTGCTCAAAATCACTTCCGGCAATCTTCAAAACTGCTTTGGAAAGTTCATCAAGTCCGCGCCGCTGTCCGGCAACAACCGGGATTACCGGTACTTGCAGAAAAGCCGAAAGTTTTTCGGCATCAATCGCAGTTTCATTCCTTTCGGCTTCATCGATCATCGTTAGAGCGACGACGAGCGGAATTTTGTATTCAAGCAGCTGGGTAAACAAATACAAATTGCGGTCAAGATTGGTGGCATCCACTACAGCAATAATACAATCAGGTTCAGGAAGATCGGCGATTTTCCCGGTCAGTACATCCCGTGCTATTTCTTCATCTATCGAAGCGGCATTCAAACTATAGAGACCCGGTAAATCAATTAACCTTGCCGTTTCGGTTTCGGAAACCCGCCAAATTCCTTCTTTGCGTTCAACCGTCACGCCCGAGTAGTTAGCCACTTTCTGCCGCAGTCCGGTTAAAGCGTTAAAAAGCGTGGTTTTTCCGGCGTTGGGATTGCCTGATAAAGCAATTGTCAATTGTTTTTTAGTTTGGGCGAGCGGCTTGGAATTTGTCGCGGTTGATACTGCTTGTCTTGACATCTATGTTCCTCTGCTTATATGAACAATTGTTCATATAAAGAATAAAGATACTTCAGAAAGTTTTGTCGGTCAAATGCAAAGAGTAATTTGGTCAGCCAGGCTATTGGAATAATCCAAATACCGAAATGGTTTGCATACTTCTAACCAAGCACCTTGCCAAATATATTGTGGTTTATAGAAATCGGTTTAACCTTAAATATCGAATTTTCAATTTTCTAAAAACTTCGGAACTTTTGTCCCCCTGCTTAACTCTTTTCATGAATCATTGTATAAGGAAAAAATAAACGCTTGATCCAGACAAAAAACTGATCTTCCAGGATGGCTACAATTCCGATAATAAAAAGATAAACGTAAATTTCTGCCTGCTGATTGGTTTCGGCATAGGCACAGATTTGCGCTCCGATGCCTCCCTCGGTTCGATTGAAAGATTCGATGGTGACGATCATGATCCATCCGATAGCCGCGTTTTGTGCGATTAAATCAATCATCGCAGGCATCGTCGGGCGAAAGACTACGGTGTAAAAAACCCTCCAATCGCTATAATTTAATACGCGGGCAAGTTCAAACTTAAGTCGGGGAATCGAATTGATTTCCGCCGTCATTCCGGTTATCAAGAAAAATGATATTCCGGCAGCGAACATCGCTATTTTAATCCCCGACCCGATTCCGAAAATAAAGAGGAAAATGAGGTTAAACGAGACTATCGGAATGTATCTGAGCCACTGCACGAACTGGTTTAAGGGTTTTAGCAGCGGAATAACGCTGAAATACGAAATGATGAGTGAAATCGAGGTCGCCCAGAATAATCCAAAGAGATTCAATTTCAGTGTCAGATAAGTGCTGTAAACCAGGTTGGCTTGCGTCTCAAGAGCCCACATTCTTTGAAAAGCCTGCCAGATTTCCGTTGGATGCGGAATAGCTTTAACCGGACTCGTCAGCCAGAATAGAAAAATACCCACCAGCCAGATGAGCATCAAATTTGCCCGGACAAAACGACTCGGTGCGCCCAAGATGCGAAACGCCTGAAGCCAATCAACCACAAAAGGAGATGATTGGTTTTTAACCTGTGGAGAGTTTTTAATCGGTGCTGCCATCTTTTAATAATTTTGACCACTTAAAGTTGTGCCAATTCCGTTCATTTAAAGTTCCGCTGCTGATTTAACCTGATAAATTTTATTACTTAAAATTCAAAAGGCGTAAACTATTCAGTATCACCAGGACGGTTACGCCGACATCGGCAAAAATTGCCAAAGCCAGACTACTCAAGCCGAGAATCGCCAGGGTGACAAAAATGATTTTTGTGGCAATAGCGAAGGCGGTATTGATTTTGATGGTCGAAATTGTTCGTCTGCCCAAGCGGATCAAATAAGGAATTAGTTCCAAACGGTCATTCAGGATGGCAATTGAAGCGGCTTCGATAGCAGTATCCGAGCCTGCCGCGCCCATCGCTATGCCAACACTCGATAAAGCCAGAGCCGGAGCGTCGTTCACCCCGTCGCCGACCATTGCCGTCGCCCCGTATTTTTCCAAAAGTTCTTTAATGGCATCAGCTTTATGTTCGGGAAGCATCTCGGCTCTGACCTCGGTGATCCCGACTTCTTTGGCAACGGCTTCCGCCGGCGCGTGATTATCGCCGGTCAGCATGATGGTTTCGACACCTAAGATTTTTAATTCGGCAATGGTTTGTTTGCTTTCGGCTTTAAGTTCGTCGGTTAAGGCAATGATCCCCTCCACACTATCGTTGCTACTGATAACAATGGAAGTTTTCCCCATCAGTTGCAATTCATGGACACGCTTGACAACTTCATCCTGAACCGCGTGTTCTTCAGTAATAAACGGAAGTTTACCGATACAGTGATGAGAGTCGTAACAAACAACGCAATCGGCTTTTGCCCCTTTACCCATCACAGCTTGAAAATTTTCCACGGCGTGTGAATCAAGATTTTCGGCGTATGCCGCCGCGACGATTGCGGTTGCCAATGGATGTTCGGAGTATTTTTCAATTCCGGCGGCGCAGGCCAGCAAGTGTTCGCGTGTGGTTTCGCCGAACGGAATGACATCCGTCACTTTCGGTTTTCCATAGGTCAGCGTCCGCGTTTTATCCATCGCGATCGCTTTCACCCGTCCAATGGCTTCAATATATTTGCCGCCTTTGACGAGTGCGCCGCGAGCTGAAGCATTACCGATAGCTGAATAGATCGAAATCGGCGTGGAAATTACCAGAGCGCACGGACAAGCAATAACTAAAATCGTAATCGCCTGTTCAAACCAGGGATTAAACGGCGCACCCAAAATCAGTGTGGGAATAACAACCAGCAAGGTAGCGATGACAATGATCGAGGGCGTGTAATAACCCGCGAAGGTTTCGATAAATTTCTGTGTTTCCGCCTTTGTTTTGGTTGCCGCAAAAGTCGTTTCGATGATTTTTGCCAGCGTTGAATCCTTCGCTGTTTTTAAGACCCTGGCTTCAAGATAACCCTGCATATTGAGCGTTCCGGCAAAGATCTTATCGCCGATGTGTTTGTCCTTCGGGAGCGGTTCGCCGGTGATGGTTGACTCGTCAACACTCGACGCGCCGCTTAAAACTTCCGCGTCCAAAGCAATCATATCCGATGGCTTAATAATCAAAACATCGCCGGCTTTGATTTCTTCGAGGGTTAATTCCTGTTCGCCCGTTTCCCTCCGGACTGAAGCGGTCTTAGGAGTCCGGTCAACTAGTGCCTGCAAAGCCGATTTGCTTGATTGAATGCCGAAACTCTCAAGTCGTTCGCCCAAACTGAAAAGCACGATGACGACCGCCGCTTCTTCGTATTCGCCTAGGTAAAACGCGCCGATAACAGCAATCGTCATTAAAAGATTGATGCTCCGAAAATTGATTTTTGCCAGTGCTTTGAGTCCCTTCCAGAGCGTCTGCCAGCCGACCGCCAGGATTATTGCGGCGAAAAACGGCAGTGCGATGTCGCGCCGCAGTTTATAGCCTTTGCCAAGCAGCGAGAGAATCTCGAACACGGCAACGAGGATAACGCTGAAAATAAGCCACAGGAATTTATGGTCTTGCCATAAACCCGATTTTTTTCGTTCGATTTTCACTAATTCACTCATGATTGTTTTTTCTTTTGATTCTTTTCGCTGGTTTAAGACGACGATTTTTCTTGCCTTCAGCGCGGATTTGGCGACGGTGACCACGGTTCAAACCATCTTGGGAAATATCCTTTTCCTTGAACTTATAACGCCGTAATCCAATCCAGACCATTAAATGAATGCAGCCGACAATGCTCCCTGTCACAAGAAGCATAATTGCCAGGTGATACAAGATATGAATCAAATTCGGCGTTTCGTGATCGATCATTGCCTTTTTTTAAATAAATACGGTTTTTTCAACCGGCATCACCAAAATTAAACCGTCACCTTTTTTGCCCGTGTTGGCGTGTTGACTGAGTTGAGTGAGGATTTGCTCGACCATCTCGTCCGGCGCGGCAATTTCTATTTGTTTATAGGACTTAAAGGGATCAATCGTTTCGGGCAATGTGTATTTGATCCTCTGACCGAAACCTTCCGCCTGGATGACGGTAAGACCCGGAAAGTCTTCTATATCTTCGAGGGCGACCACCAGCTTTTCCATCAAAAACGGGCGCACAACGGCGATAATCAATTTCATATGTCTTTTCTTTCTCCTTCTTTGTCCCGCTCAAACCAGGCATAAAGTGTCGGCAGGATCAAAAGCGTCAAAAGTGTCGAAGTTATCAATCCGCCGATGACAACGGTTGCCAATGGGCGTTGCACCTCTGCGCCGGCACTCGTCGCCATTGCCATTGGGATAAATCCTAAACTTGCGACGAGTGCGGTCATCAGCACAGGTCTGAGGCGGGTTGCCGCCCCTTCTCTAACAGCTTCAATCACTAACTTTCCTTCCTCCCGGAGATGGTTAATAAAACTGACCAAGACGACTCCGTTGAGAACCGCAACGCCGAAGAGCGCGATAAATCCGACCCCGGCGGAAATCGAAAACGGCATTCCGCGCAGGGCAAGGGCAATAATCCCGCCGACAATCGCAAACGGAATTCCCGTGTAGATCAGCAGGGCTTGCCGAATAGAGCTGAAAGTCGTGTAAAGCAGAACGAAAATCAGGAAAAGAGCAATCGGCACGACGATTAAGAGCCGGTTGGTCGCCCGTTCAAGATTCTCGAATGTCCCACCCCATTTCAGATAATATCCGGGCGGGAGCTGAACTTCTTTCTCGATTTTTATCTGAGCTTCTTTGACAAAAGATCCGATGTCGCGCCCGCGCACGTTGGACTCAACGACAATCCGGCGGCGCGTATCTTCGCGCGAAATTTGCGCGGCGGCTTCAACCAGTTTGATTTCGGCAATCTGCCCAAGCGGAACGCGAGAGCCGTTTCGTGCGGTGAGCAGCAGATTTTTGATTGATTCGACGTTCCGGCTGGCCTCTTCATTGAGGCGGATGACCAGATCGAAACGTTGTTCGCCTTCGATAACCTGTCCGGCTTCTTTTCCCGCGAAAATCGCTTCGACCGTATCGTGAACATCTTCAACATTCAAACCGTATCGGGCAATCGCTGTCCGGTCGGGCTTGATCTGGAGCTGCGGCAAACCGGTAGTGACCTCGGCTTTAACATCCGCCGCTCCGTCAATTGTTTGCAGGACGCGGGTGATCTCATCCGCTTTTCCCTTCAAAACATCGATGTCATCGCCGAAAAGTTTAATGGCGACATCCGAGCGAACACCGGCAATTAATTCGGAGAGGCGCATTTGAATCGGCTGTGAAAAGCCAAACATCCCACCCGGAACTTCATTTTCCAATGCTTCTGACATTTTCTCGATCAGTTCTTGTTTATTTTTGGTTGTTGTCCATTCTTCAGGGGGTTTGAGCAGCACGTAAATGTCCGCCTGGTTAATGCTCATTGCGTCGGTCCCGATCTCCGGGGAACCGGATTTGGAAACGACCCGGCGCACTTCCGGGAACCTTTGGAGAACCCGTTCGGCTTCGGAAAACGTTCTGACGGATTGACTAAGTGAGGCACTCGGCAAAAGTCTGCCTTCGACAATCAAATCGCCTTCGTCCAGATTTGGAATGAATTCGCCGCCGAGAAACGGGAAGATCGCCGCACTGATTGCTACCAGACCCACTGCCACTGCCAAAGCCTGCGCTCGATAAAGCCCCACGAAAGCGAGCGACGGCAGATAAATTTTTTTCGCCCAGCGAATCAGAATACTTTCTTTTTCCGAAACCCTTCCGCTCAAAATCAGTGTCATCATCGCCGGAACATAAGTGAGACCTAAAATGAGCGAGCCGATCAAAGCGAAGACGACGGTGAGAGCCATCGGGACGAACATTTTGCCTTCGATGCCCTGCAAGGAAAGAATCGGCAGATAAACGATGGCAATAATGGCGACCGCGAAAACAACCGGACGCGCCACTTCCAGACACGCCTCTAAAATCGTCCGCTCGGGCGGTTCGTGGGAATGCGCGTGCTGTGCTTCGGCGCGGCGGCGAATCGTGTTTTCGACCATTACAACCGCACCGTCAACGATTAAGCCGAAATCAAGGGCACCCAAACTCATCAGGTTTCCCGAGACGTTGAAAATCCTCATTAAAATAGCGGCAAATAACATTGAAAGCGGAATAATGGTGGCGACGAGCATCGCGCCCCGCCAGTTTCCGAGGAGCAGAATGAGGACGAGAATGACAAAAATCGCACCCTCGACCAGGTTCTTTT
>DAORIL010000090.1:0-14453 GCA_035438525.1 Pyrinomonadaceae bacterium | reverse complement strand
AAAGTTGATGTGCGGATTATTGCCGCGACCAATGTTGATTTAAAAGAAGCGGTCAAAAATGGAACTTTCCGTGAGGATTTGTATTATCGCCTATCGGTCGTTCCCCTCGAGCTGCCGCCTTTGCGCGAACGGCGCGAAGATATTTTGCCTCTCGCTCAACATTTTGTCCGTAAATACAATGAAGAAAACGGACGAATTATTTCTGAGCATTTTTCGCCCGAAGTGCTTTCACTCTTAGAAAATTATTATTATCCAGGCAATGTCCGTGAACTTGAAAATATCATCGAACGTGCGGTCGTTATTGCGCCAACTGATGAAATCACGGTTGAGTGTTTGCGTGCTGAAGTGCAAAACCCTGAGTTGGCACGCGAAATGATGGATGAAAGCGAAGGCTTTTCGTCAGATATTGACCTCTCTCGCGGAGTAAATTTTTATGATGAAGTTCGCAAGTTTGAAATGGATTTGATCCGTCGCGCTCTTGAGCAAACAGGCGGACATCAATCTCGTGCTGCCAGACTTTTAGGACTTAACGCCACTACGCTGAATTCAAAAATCAAGGCTTATAACATCAGTTTGCGTTACTAGTGAGGATGTTTGAAAACTCAGATTTGTCATCTATGGCGACCACGCTTTTTTGTAAACTAACGCAGCGGATTACTACTGCGGTATAAAGTTTGGTCATCTTCGATGACAAAAAACATAAATCTGAGTTTTCGACTATTTCTTAACTTATTAAAGCTTGTTAATAGGAATCTACATCAAATTGCTTTTGATCAATCGGCTGATTGAAAATGAATTTTTGCAGATCCATTTTCCATTCATAAGAAATTGTTCCGTTGCCTGAGATAATTTCCAAAGAAAGTTGATAATTATGCGGAAGATTCAGTTTATTCTCAGTTCTAAAATCTGAGAATTCTTCGATCATCGCGTAGCGAGTCTCACTTTGTTTAGCAGAATTATCTACCCCGCCACTGATCGATGAGGATAAAACTCGTTTATATTCAGTTCTCAAATGCTGAAAGTTGTCCACATCAAAAAAGAAATTAATATCCAAATCACTTCCTTTTTTTGGAATGTAGTTTAATTTATAAAGCTTTTTGTCATGAAGTGTAACGATTCCGGCATATTTGATCCTCCCTTTTTTTTCGTCAAAATTCAGCAATGACCACGACTGCGACAATGTTCCTCCCATTATCCCTCCCTTAAAAACAGATTCGTGCAATCTGAGAAAATCACCTAAAACTGAGCGAGTCCCAGGTCGGACTTGCTTAGCTGAAAATTTATTACCATCATAACTCATCATTTCAAACGGATAGTCTGCATTATTAAATTTCATTCCAATCAGATTTTTTTCGCCTTCTGACGCTAAAACAACAATTCCATCGGCAACTCCTGCGCCCCTTCCTTTAAAAGTAGCTTTTGAAGTTCCCACAATCATGGTTGACTTAATGGATTTACGATTTTCAGTCTCCCCGATTGCAGAAAGATGTTTCGCCAAAAGTTCGTCGGCGGAAATGGCATTTTGGGCTAAAACATTAACAGTTAAAATTATGGCAAAAATAAAAAAACCGGCTAAATGTTTGCCGCTTAGAATGGTTTTTTCTTTCATTGGATACTCCTTATAAGTTGTTATGAATAAAGCGGAAAAGCGGGTAAAGTTTCAACGAAACTAATACCCGCCAACTTTCTAGGTCTTAGGAAAACTAGAATTCAAATCGCACCGCAAATTGCATAATACGCGGAGAAAAAGTGTTTCCTTGTCCGATTTGTCCAAAGGTAGTCGAGTTAATATCAAAAATATTGCTGCTTTCTGCAACGAAAAAGTTCACATTATTTAAGACATTAAAGGCTTCGGCTCGGAGTTGAACACGCATTGTTTCATTAATCCGAACATTCTTAATTAAGCTGGCATCCCAGTTAAAATACATCGGTCCGTTAATGAAATGTCGTTGTAAATTTCCGACCTGTCCCGGCTGATTGCGGAAAAATACTTGCCCTGCAAAGGTAGTCGGAGTTCCCAAAACATTACCGCCGGTAGCAGTGCCGTCCGGAGCAATTACTTTTGGATTAATAAAGTAAGTCTTATCACCAACCTTAAAGATTCCGATCAGGTCTTTGATTTGCTCATTCGTCAAATTTGTCGTAGCAGATTGACGGGCTGAACGCGCAGTTCGATTAAGCGTTCCGGTTCGGTCTCTGATTGAAATCGGAGGACCTGAACTGATATTTATAATTGATGCAAATTGCCAACCGCCCAAAATTGAATTAACAGTTCCGCCATCATTCAAAAATCTCTTACCTTTTCCGAATGGTAATTCGTAAATAGTGTTAATGTTGACGGTATGAGTCCGATCATAATCAGGTCGGGAATACTCTAATCCGGGTTGTGCGTTATCCAGCAATGGATCAAAACGGGCTTGAGCATCACTGCCAATATCTGACAAGATTTTTTGGAAGGTATAGTTTGCCTGGAATGAGAATCCATTGGTAAAACGACGACGGATTTCCGTTTGCATTGAATTGTATCGGTAACGTCCGCCATTGATTAATAAATCAATCGGTCCGCCATTGTAATTCGGACGGAAATTAACTCCTACACCATTCACTTGATCTAAACCATTTGTAAGATAGGTAACAGCTAAATCAGCAGCAGCACCGCCAATGATTTGACCTACTACAGTTGGATCATTGAGAAAGGCACCAAATGGTAATTGAGCAAAAACAGGTAAATTAACTTGTCCCGGTAATCCGATATTAGCTGCGTTAGTGCAAGCAAGAAGATTTCCTCCGCCTTGGATGCGGCAATTGTTTCGAGCATTAATAAAATCTTGGAGAAAACCATTTTTGTTAATCTCAACTTGATTTATGTCAACTCCTCGAACCATATTATTGCTTCGACCGCCAACGTAACGAATTTCAAATACTGTATCGAATCCAATTTCACGTTGAAGTCCAAAGCTGTATTCCATATTTCGCTGCATTTGGAGATTTGGGTCAATCGCAAAAATAGTGTTAAAGAAGTTTCCGGCATTAGCATTTCCGGTAGCATAACTAATCGGAGGATTAGTAAATGCGGGTAAAGTAAATCCAGGAAGATTATTAAATCTTGAATTTAATGAAGCTGTATTGGTTGCCGGATTTCGTGCTGCAACAGTTAAATTTAAGCCTGAATTACCTCCGGCAGCATTATCACTTGAACGGATATATTCATCATTGATGTATCCCATACGGAATCCGCCGCGCAGCACACCGTTTTTGCCCATTAAAAAGCCCATCACGCCTTCTCCGTCTCTGGACGAATAAGCGAAGCTCACATTTGGTCCAAAATTATTTCGATCAGGCTTAAAGAATGATCCATTGACACCCGAATTTTTACCAACCAAAACATATTGACCTGCTGGATTAAGCAAAGCGGCATTTATTTGAGCAGTAGTCGTTGCACCATTTAAATTAGGCTCAAGATATACCTGGTCCGGATTGGTTAAAGGGGTGAAATAATCCCAGCGTAATCCTAGATTAACCGTTAAATTAGGAGTAAGTCTCCATTGATCACCAACATATAATCCCCAGGTTTCATAGTTAAATCTTTGGATAAGCGGTGCGCCAATAACCGGACCTTGAGTCGGATTGACAAAGTTTGCATTGACCGTTCCGCCGCCTACGATTCCGCCTAATAAATAACGCAAAGCATCAGCTCGACCGCGATCAGTAGTGCTGATTCCGCCAGGGAATAAAGATGCTGCTAATCTTGGAGTTTGCGTATTAGCAGTGGTGCTGATGTTATAAATCGGCACTTGGTTAAAATTAGTAATTGATTCTATTCTTTGAGCATTCAGTTCTAATCCAAAACGGAAAGTATGTTTGTCAAAAGAATAAGTAGAATTGTTTTGAACCGTATATTGTTTGGTGTTACGTCCTTGATCTTGGAAAGATGGCTCAGGCGAAGTCAATCCAAGCGGTAATCCACCAATCACGAAGTCTTTGGGAAATGAATCGCTTTGATTAAAGAACGGTTTGCTGCTGGAATATGCAACGCGCGATTCATTTACAAAACTTGAGCCGAGAATTGTTCGATAACTACCCAAATAAAAGTCGGTTGGACCGCCTTGGGTAACAAAAGGAGTAGTGAAAAAACCACCACCATCAGATTGACGATCATCTTGATTCTTGTTGTATTTATAAACGAAATAGACGTTGTTTTTATCGTTAATGTCAACGTCAAAACGAGTTGTTAAACCGGTTCTGGTATCATTGTCAGCTTGGTTAAAAATATAACTTTGGGTCAAATTTCCGTTCTGTAAAGTTGAATTTCCAACTCCCGGAGTTTTATCTAAAAACCGGGCTTTAATAGTTGGATCAACTGCTAAAACGCCTCCTGATGCCGCAGGAATCGCCCCGGTCAAGCCGGCACCTGTTAAAACATTTACTGTCCGAACAGTTCCATCAGTTGCAGTATAGGTGAAAGTTCCGTCACGGAATTGATTTAATAAAACCCGTCTGGTCAAAGGTGCTGTTTGACGAAGTAAGAACCTTTCATATGACACGAAGAAAAAGCCTTTATCTTTGAGTAGAACAGGCGTTCCCTCACCAAAACTAGGTAATGGAAGCGGACCAGAAGCCTTACCTCCAAATTGATTTCGGTTTAAAAACGGTCTTTTTGTATTTGATGAATTGTTTCCGAACGTATTGGCTGCAAAAGCTGAGTTTCGGTTAAAGGCAAATAATGCCCCGTGAAAATCTTTGCCGCCACGAGGGGTTACCAACAAGACTTGTGTTGAACCACCGTTTCCAAGTTCTGCACCAGCATTTTGCGTAACTACAGTGAATTCTCCGGTGTCATCTACGGTCGGGCGATCCTGAACAAAACCGCCGGTTCGGATAAAATTATCCTGCACATTGATACCGTCACGAGTAAAGTTAGCTGATGACGAACGCTGTCCATTAATAGAGCTGCTAGTAACATTGACACCTGCTTGCAGGTTCAACAAAGCTAACGGATTACGTCCGTTAATTGGAAGTTCTAAAACTTGTCGCGGACTAACGGTGGTGCTTAATTCAGCAGTTGTTGAATTGAGAACGTCTGCCCCGCCTGTGACAGTTACACTTTCTTGTATATTGCCAACTTCTAAGGTGGCATTCAGATTAACTTCACGCCCTACGTCAACTTTGACTTCATTATTGACATATGTTTTAAATCCGGTTGCAGAAATGGTTACTGTATATGAACCAAACTCTAATTGCGGAAACAAAAAACCACCGTCATTACCTGAAACAACAGTTTGCGATTTTCCTGTTTTATTATCTTTGATAATGACATTGGCATTTGGCAAAACGCCATCGGGACTATTAACAGTTCCAACTAATCGACCTGATGTAGATTGCGAAAACACAAAGCTTACACCTAAAAGAATAGTTAGAATTACAACTGAAATTTTCTTCATTTTACTCTCCCTTTTAATATTTTTTTACCTTTTTCAACTCAAAATGAGTGAACTTAGTGCTTTTATCTTTACAAAGACCGTTCCACTAATTTGGATTATCTCTAAGTTTAGGTTTTAGAAGCTTTATGTTGTTTTTTTGGATTATGTCTGAAAGGGTAAATATCGGAAATTTTGGATATTTCTGCAAAAACGTAAATCTGTAAGTCTTTTATTTACAATAATTTAGATAAAATCCAAAATATTAGACGGACATTGGGAAGATATTTTTAGCTATAACAAACTTAAGAGATTTCTAATTTTAACAAAGCCTCATTTAACTATTTTTGTTTAGTTTTTTCAGCGAAAATAGTCTTATTTATCTGTCAATTTCGTTATGGTGATAATTTATTAGATAATTAATTAAGATCAAATTTGCCTTGATCGTTTTTTAGTGTCGTTTCATTTATTTTCATCCCTCTAACCTTTGTGCTAGAATTCCTCAGATGTCTGCCAACACTTCTAATTCCTCGCTCTCTGTTACGCCATTTGGTGCAGGTGATTTGATTGACCGCGCGGTTCGTTTTTATCGTAATAATTTTTGGACATTTATCTGGATTGCTGCCCCGCCGATCTTAACCGGAACTGTGATTTCGATCATTTGGATGATGCTTAGTCGGGAAATTTTCGGGATTAGCTCAAAAGCCAGGGCAGATGAGCAAGTTCTTTCCGTTCTGTTCACCGGACTGGGGAATTTGGTGATTTGGTTTGGTGAAAGCGTAGCTGTTTTAATTGTGATGGGCGGAGCTTCACGAAATTTTGTGCGCCATATTTTATTTGCCGAACCGATTACTTTTCGGGAAACTTATAAAAATTCGATTTCAAGACTTGGCGGACTTTTTCTAGCTTCGATCCTTATCATTTTCATCCTTAATTTTATTGGCGGAATCATTTTTTATTTTGGACTCGTAATTTTGGTTTTGGTAATTATGCTGGTGATCGGAGCCTTTAGTTTCTCGCCATTTTTAGCAACTATCGTTTCAGTCATTTTCGGAATTGCGGGGGCTTTTGGGGTTGGATGGTTATTCTTTTTAGTGGCTTCGCGGTTTGCTTATATTCCCCAAATTATGTTGGTCGAAGGACAGGGTGTCGGAGCCGCAATCAGCCGCAGTATGAGTCTGGCCAGCGGTAATGTCAAAAGAATTTATGCTCTTTTCGCCTTTACGATCTTAGCAACCTATTCGGCTTTATTGCTGTTTTATGTTCCGCTTGGTTGGTATGCTTCGATGAATGGGATCGAAGTTTTTCGGTTTGATGCCGATGCTTTACCTGCCTGGTATTTGATCGCTAACCAAGTGGTTTCACAGGCAAGTTTGATTCTGCTGATGCCGATTTGGATGATAGGTTTATGCTTGCTTTATGTGGATGAACGGGTGCGGCACGAAGGCTATGATATTGAGTTGATGGCGGCGCGAAATTTGGGCGAAATTCCCGCAGTTCCGCGTCAATATTCCAATCCTTTGCAGCCGGCTCTGGCAAGTCAAACTTTTGTCGGTCCGCCGAATAATAATCAATCGTCACCAAATTCTTCGATTACAACACTCGGATTAAATGGCTAAAATCATTCGTCAATTCCAACGATTTTTATTTTGCGTCCTCATTTGGTCGGCGTTTTCGTTTACCGTTTTTGCAGTTGATTTAGTCAAGTATCACCAAAAAATCAGTCAAGTCAAAGAATCTGTTGAATATTTACTTTACCCGGAAGAATATTTGTCTGAGTCGCAAAATATTGCTAACCAACGCGAAATTATTAAAACAATTCGGACGACTCTGGCGGAAACAGAAAAAGTTGAATTAAAGGGTGCAATTTTTGAAGTTAATCACGGCTGGCTTTTTACCAAACTGAAAGATTTTGAAAACGAGCCTTATAAATCAAAGAATCGTGAGCCAATTATTGATGAATTGGTCGAAAAACTGGCGGCTTTGGAATTAAAACTGAGCGAATTGGAAAAACAAGAAATTTCCAATCGAACCAAAGACGAAAATAAGCAGAAATTGGATGAAATTCTCCGTCGTGCCGAATTTCAGAAGCCGAAAGAACAACAGGAAACGTTTTTGCAGCGGATTTGGCGAGAATTTTGGGAATGGGTTGACCGAATGTTTCCACGTCCAAATGTTAATCCTTCAGAGGTTTCCCAAGGCGTTCAACCGATTGTTTCTTTTTTACAAATTTTGCTTTATACGGTAATTCTTGGATTAATCGGGTTTGTTGTTTATCGGTTTGCCCCGTTTTTTCTCAATCGAATCAAAGCCAGAGAGAAAAAGGAAAAGAAAACCCGCGTCATTTTGGGCGAAACAATTGCTGCTGAAGACTCTTCGCACAATATTTTTGCCGAAGCCGAAAATCTGGCGCAGGAAGGCAATTTGCGCGGAGCAATTCGCAAAGGCTACATCGCCCTTTTATGTGAATTAAGTGATAGAAAGATCATCGGTTTAGCCCGCCATAAAACCAATCGGGATTATTTGCGCGATGTCCGCAACCGCAAAGAAATATTTTCCGAAGTAAACAATTTAACCGGCAGTTTTGAAAAAAACTGGTATGGATTGAACCCAACCAAAGAAAAAGATTGGGAAGAATTTAAGCAAACTTACAAACAAACGGTTTCCAAAACGTAATTCTTTATGAGACAAAAATTGCTCATCTTTGCAGCATTTATTTTTCTGATAGCTTTGCTGATCGGATTAAATGCTGCGTCTTACGTTCAAAAAGACAAAGAGCCGGATAAAGAAATTAATCCGAACCGCTCCACCTACAATACAGGTTCAACCGGAACTCGTGCATTTTATGATTTACTGGCAGAAACCGGAAATAAAGTGACCCGTTGGCAGGATTCTCCGTCTGAATTGCTCAACGGCAAAAACAAGCCGAATACTTTTGTAATTATCGGCACAACCAGACTTGAGATTGACGAAGCCGAAACCGAACAGATTTTGCGCTGGGTTTCAAGCGGCGGAAAACTCGTAATTATTGACCGTGAACCGCCCAAAGATTTACTTTCAACTAATGCTAATTGGTCAATTACAGCTATTCCGGTTGAAGATTATCTAGTTGGACTAACCGGAGTTGATCCTTCGGAACAGGTTCAAATGACAGCGGCAACGCCGGCAATTAAACCGTCACAGATTAGTATCTTTACTCGTAATGTAAATGCTGTTCAGCCTTCGCGTTTTGCTTCGTCAGTTGGATTAAAATTCTTTGGAAATGATTCAAAAACAACAATTAACGGAGTTTCTACCCCAAAAGTTGTCAGACAAGCTGAAGACGATGACGAACCGCCACCGCCTGTCGCCAAACAAAAAAACTCTCCGATAATTGTGGCAACACCAACGAGCAGTTTTCCAACTCCTAAACCGACTTTGCCAAAAGTAGTTCAAGCACCAGCACAAAACGATAAAATTTATGAATTTACTGCGCCTTATGTTCATTTGTCGAATGATAAAAAAATCATCTTGGTTGATTTTGAATACGGCGCAGGGCAAATCGTTTTTTTGACCGACCCTTATTTGGTTTCAAATGCCGGAATCAGTTTGGTTGATAACGCACAATTGGCAATGAATATCGTAGCTTCGCGCGAAGGCGTGATAGCTTTTGACGAGTATCACCAAGGTTACGGGGCGAATCAAAGTCGTCTGTTAGCATATTTTTCGGGAACGCCTGTTGTGCCAATTGCCGTTCAAATTTTGCTTTTAATCGGCGTAGTTTTATTTTCACAAAGTCGGCGTTTTGCGCGGCCGCTACCTGCTAATGAGCCGAATCGGCTTTCAAAATTAGAATATATTTCGGCAATGGCAGAGCTTCAGCAACGAACTAAAGCCTTCGATCTAGCCATCGAAAACATATTTTCTCAATTTCGGCGTTCCGTAACGCGGCTTTTTGGAATGGATAATTACACAACTTCGCGCAAAGAATTGGCAAAAACAATTGCTGAACGGCTAAACTCAAATGAACTTGAGATTTATAATTTAATGCGAAAATGTGAGGAAATTATTCAAGGCGAACCGACCAATAAACGCGAAGTTTTGGAATTAAGCGGTAAATTGCGCGAACTTGAAGAAAAACTCGGTATCAAACGCACAAGAAAACAGGCTTTTAGAAGTAAAAGGTAAAAAGTAAGAAAGGTAAGAAAAAAATAATCGAAAATCCAAAATCGAAATGTCTCTTTCAATTTCAACTATAACATTACTGATAATTATTTTTTTTATTACCGCCGCCGTCGGAGTTGTGACAGGCAGTAATTCATTAATTACAGTTCCAATAATGTTTCAGTTCGGAATTGAGCCGAAAGTCGCGGTGGCAACTAATATGTTCGGACTGACTTTTATGAGCATTGGTGCCACAATTCCATTTTTGAAAGCTGATATTTATGACCGTAAAACATTGACCCCATTAGTAATTCTGACGCTTATTGGCTCAGCATTGGGCGCAATTTTAGTTGGGCTGATTACAAACCAAAGCATCAAAATTATTGTGTCAGTTTCGATGATTTTTGTGGCGCTTTTCACTCTTTTTAGACGCAATGCAGGTTTAGAAAAAGTCGAAAATGTTTCTCAGGGAGCTAAGACCTTAGTCTTCATCCTGACACTTTTATTAGGAATTTACGGCGGGTTATTTAGCGGCGGTTATGTAACAATTTTAACAGCGGTTTATGTCGCATTTTTCGGAATGACTTTTACCGAAGCGGTTGCCTCAACTAAACTTATCAATGTTTTTTCATCACTCATTGCCAGTGCGATTTTTGCATGGCAAGGTTTGATTGATTACAAAATTGGGTTAATCTTAGCAGTAACAATGTTTATCGCCGCTTACGTCGGCGCACATACCGTAACCAAATTAAATGACTTGTGGCTCAAGCGGATTTTCTTATCCACAGTTCTAATTTTGGCAATTAAAACTATTTACGATTATTTATAAGATGCAAGAAGAAACAAACATCATCCAAAATCCCGTATCCGAAATCCAACCTCGGAAAAGTTTGACTTACACACCACATACCATCGCGCATATTTTGAACGAACTTCGCAAAGTCGTAGTTGGACAAGACCAAGTTATCGAACAAATTCTGGTCGCAATTTTAGCCGAAGGACACGCACTGATCGAAGGCGTGCCAGGAACGGCTAAAACTTTGACCGTCAAAACTTTGGCGCGAATCATCGGTGCAAATTTTTCACGGATTCAATTTACGCCCGATCTAATGCCGTCGGATATTACCGGAACCAATGTTTTCAATATGCAAACCTCGCAATTTGCTCTGCGACATGGTCCGATTTTTACCGATATTTTGTTGGCGGACGAAATTAACCGCACTCCGCCGAAAACGCAAGCGGCACTGCTCGAATCAATGGAAGAACGCCAAACGACAATTGACGGCGACCGTTATCCGCTTTCACCACTTTTTACGGTTTTAGCCACCGAAAATCCGATTGAATATGAAGGAACTTATCCGCTTCCCGAAGCTCAGCTTGACCGTTTTCTGCTCAAAATTTTGATCGATTATCCGACCGTAGATGCCGAACGCGAAATCATAGCCCGTTGGGATGCAGGTTTTAATTCGCGCCATTTAGAACAAATTGATGTCAACGCTTTAGAAGATACGACGGCAATTCAACGCTGTCGGGCAGAGGTCAAAGCAATGAAAACCGAACCCGGAGTGCAGAAATACATCGTCGAAATTGTTCACAAAACCCGCAATCACCATTCGATTTTGTATGGCGCAAGTCCGCGTGCTTCTGTTGCGCTATTATTGTGTTCAAAAGCATTAGCAGCAATTCGCGGACGAGATTTTTCCACGCCGGATGATGTGCGTGATGTGGCTTTGCCCGTTTTGCGCCACCGCCTCGCGCTACGCGCCGAAGCCGAATTGGACGGAGCAACTACCGATGCAGTTATTTCCGATATTATCAAAACTGTTGAAGTTCCGAGATAAAGAGAACTAGCCGCAAAATGCACAAAATTCACAAATAAAACAATGAAAGCTTTTTTATCTTTTCTGTGTTTTTGCGGCTAGTTTTTCTCTTATTCCTCTTCTTCCAATGTCATTTCCGAAATTTTCCCGTCGGCACCAATCGCAAATCGCCATAAGAAAATGCGCTTTTCAGCTTCGGCTTTGTAACGATAAATTTTCGTTTTTTCATTAGTTTCGCTACCAACAAAGGTGAATTTTTTGATATTTCCGAATAAGGCGATACGGAAAGTGTTGAGTTTGCTCCGCTCAGTTGAAAGCGAATTAATTAAGGTTTGAGTCAAAACATCGGGGTTAAATTTATTTTCAAACCGCTCACGCAAAGCAGTTGAAATCATTTGAGTTAGCTTGGAATCCGGTTCGGGCTGCGCTTTCATTTGTTTGAGCGACATTGACGGAATTAGAATTTTTGCAACGCCTTGGGCAATTAAAGTTCCCATTCCACTTTCACCTAAATTGGTCAAGGCAATGACAGTTAAATCATCGTCAACAAACCGCGAAACACTTGCACCGAATCCTGCTGTTTGTCCGCTATGAGCAATTAATTTATGACCGCGAATGTCCGAAATTCGCCAAGCTAATCCGTAAGGATAGGTTTTGCCGTCATTGAAAGTTAAAGGCTTCCACATTTCTGCTTTGGTTTCTTTTTTGAGCAAAGTATCGTTTCTGAGTGCCGCATCCCATTTTGCCAAATCCAAAACGGTCGAAACAATTGAACCTGCGCCGAACAGATCGGTTAATTCATAATCACGACCGACCAACCGATTATCGCGCCATTCGTAACCTGTCGCACGATTAGCAATGATAAATTGCGGGTCACGGTCAGCGGTTTTAGTCATTCCAAGCGGAATAAAAATCCTTTGCCGCATAAATTCCCAATAACTTTTGCCCGAAACCGATTCGATAATAAACGCCAAAAGATTGAAGCCGCTGTTGCTGTAGGTGTAATTTGTTCCAGTTTCAAAATCAAGCGGATACGGCGCAAGGGCTTTGATAAAATCAGATTGTTTTAGTCGTTTTGAGAGATTAAATCCTTCTAAACTCGAATAACTTTTAATGCCCGAAGTATGAGTTAAAAGATTTCGCACCGTGACTTTTTCCCAAGTTGCTGGCGTATTTGGCAAATATTTAGAGATTTTTTCATCCAAATTTAACTTGCCGTCTTCCATCAAAAGCAAAATCCCTGCTGCAGTCAGTTGTTTAGAAACTGAGCCGATTTCAAAAACGGTTTCAGGCGTGACGGGAACATTAAACTCAACGCTTGCCAGACCATAACCTTTGGATTTAATAATTTTACCGTTTTTGACGACTACGATTGCCGCACCCGGAATATGTTTTTCAGCAAGCTGTGATTGGACAAATTTATCAACTTCGTCGGCTCTGACAAAATAAGTTAAAAACAAAAGGACTAAAACAAAAAGAAGACGGAATGGGGTTGATTTGGATTTCATAACGATTTTTTACGCTGAAAATTAAGGGAAGTCAAGCAGATGTTTGTTTATCCTCAACAACTTACTGGAAAAATAAAATAGTTAAGTAAGGCTTTCAATTAATGATTCCATCTGAATTTGTTTTTTCTCAAATATTAATTATCGTCTTGCGTTCCAAATAATCCCTCTAAGATATTTTTCTGTAAAGTCATCGTGTTTTCTTGTTTTGATAAAATCAAATCCTCATTTTGGATTTTTGCACTAAGTCCTGCAATTTTGAAAAAATCTGCCACCGGAAGCTTCGCTGTTCCCCAAATATAATCTTTGAAAAATTCGGTTTGATCCTGACCGTTTAACTCCGACATTTTTTGCTGAATTTCTTTTAGATCGTAGTTTTTTTTGGTTCCTCCGTATTTTTTAAAGAGATTCCTCATCAAATCATTGAGACTTCTTTCATTGTTTGTAGCTTTACGAATCATTAAATCCTGAGCGATTCCGATAAACATTCCACCACTGTAAATTAAGCCCCAATGATCGTGTTTTTCCTCGCCTTTGGTCAAAGAAATTTTGCCGACTCCATCGTCATTTTTATATCGCTGATAAAAAAGACTGTTCAAAACTTCGAGAAACGATTCGTCAGTCAAAAATCCAACGTGATGTAAGGCTTTGAGCGTATAATAATTCGTAAAACCTTCCTTAAACCATTCAGTCTCATCGTTTGCCGGACTGAATGATTTTCCATTCCAAAGATGAAAAAATTCGTGCGCGAAAATAAAACGGGAAAATAGTTTTGCCGTTTTATCGCTATCTTTACCAACCAAAATACTAATGTTGTTGCCGATTACTTCACCATCGGTCGCGTCCGAAGGATTGATAATAACCACGGCTTTTTTAAATTTATTGTCCGGTGCAGGATTCGGCACGCCTCCCATTAGTTTGATGTAATAATCCAAAACTCCTTCGGCTAAGTTTTTGAATTCCTCCTTTTGCGCGATAATCTCATCGCCGCCAAGGGCGAAAACCAGTTCAAAATCTTTTCTTTTGATGGAAAGTTCTTCATGTGTCCCGGCAAATATAAGCGAGTTGGCAAGTTGTGTTAAATTGCTTACGCGAAAGGAGTTTAGTTTATTTTTAATAGATTGCCAAGGTGTTGTTACTTTCCAATTTTCGGGAAGATTAAATTCAACATTGATATTTTTCCAGCTTTCACCGTTGAGAATCAAAAGCGTTCTGCTTGCATAAAAAACTCCCCAATTTCTTGCAAAAGCAACTCCGTCAATACCGCCCGACCATTTGTAATTTTCGTGGTCGAGTTTGATTTCATAGTTTAATATCACCTGTTGCTTCTCTGGTAAATCCATTTTCCATTTTGCATCCGGCAATTCTTCGACTGAAACGGGACTCCCTTTTTCGTCCTTAACTTGCAAGTTTTGAACAAAAGTCGCCCATCTTTTCGGCAACTGACCTCCACCCGCATTCATATACAAAACATCGTCTTTGGGCACAAAAGAAACTTTTACCTGAGCAAGTTTGGGATTGTTTTTATCAATCGAAATAGTGTATGAAATCACGTCTTTTGAAAGAAG
>DAORIL010000089.1:0-14455 GCA_035438525.1 Pyrinomonadaceae bacterium | reverse complement strand
TCCTTTCCGCCCTTTTTATAAATTGGTTTGAGCAACGGAGCGAAGCCGAAGTTTCGCGCGCGCCATTGCGTGAAATTCCTGCTAAATTAGGTAATTGGACCCAACGCGGGAACGATGCCCGTTTTAGTGAGCAGACCGAATCAGTATTACGCACGACCGATTATGTTCAGCGCGATTATTCAAATTCTGCGGGACGATTCGCTAATCTTTATGTAGGTTATTACGTTTCGCAAAGAACCGGGGCAACTTATCACAGTCCGCAAAATTGTTTGCCGGGCGCAGGATGGGAACTCAAGCAGCCCGAATTGGTTGAAATCAAAACCTCAAACGGTCAGACTTTTCACGCCAATCGTTATTTTATTGACAACGGGCAGTCAAAAGCTGTTATGATTTATTGGTATCAAGGTCGCGGTCGTGCCGTTGCCAGCGAATACACAGACAAAATTTATACTGTTTTGGACAGCATTTTGCGACAGCGCTCTGATGGAGCTATGATTCGCGTAATGACCACGATTGGAACTTCTGAGACCGAAGCTTTACAAGATGCAGTTGATTTATCCGCCCAAACTGCAGACTCACTTTCCCGCTTTGTTCCTGAATAAAACTGGGTTATAATTCCTGCAATCCCTTAAGCCGAAAGCTATTGCCTTTGATATTTAAAGGATGCATAGAAATTTTGCTTTGAACTAATTTTAAAGCAAGTCCAATCATTACAAAAATTTACCCCCTGAAAGATTTTTTGGAATATTGGATTGATTCGTGATTTTTTCTCAATGTCAACAAATGTTGACAACGTTTTGCAAGCAGTTGTTTTCTAATGCAAGATTTTGAGAAAAAACAAAATTTAGAATAACTGCCCCGGATTGAAAACAAATAAAATTTTCCAGTAGACGATTTCAAAAGTCGGTTTGCCCCCGATTTTAGAAATTAAGTTAAGTAATCAAAAGTAATCAATGCCCCGATTGCCGGAGATGAACCGTCTAAAACTATGGAATGAGTGTATTTAAAAATGTTTTTGAGAGAGTGCCAAAAAAAATCATCCCTTTTTCTACTTGTCTTAACTTTCGGGTTAGTTCTGGTCTTATCTTCCTGTTTCGGAAATATCCAAAAAAACTTAGCGCGTGGCGAAGAATTATTAAAACAGCGTAAGTTCCAAGAAGCTGCAATGGAGTTTCGTGCCGCCGCCGATATTGATAAAAATTCGGCAGATGCTCATTGGGGACTTGCTCGCGCTCGCGAAGGACAAGGTGATATTTACGAAACTATGAACGAACTGCGTCAGGTTGTTTCGCTCAAGTCCGACCATCTCGAAGCCAAAAGCAAGCTCGGTAACTATTTTCTTTTGATTGATCCGCCGCTGATCGCCGATGCAGAGAAAATAGTGGACGAGATTTTCCAAATCAATCCGAATTATATTGAAGGTCACATTCTCAAAGCGAGTATTCTTTCTGCCCAGGAGAAACCTGAAAAAGAAATCGTGGATGTTCTCAATCACGCCATTTCTTTAGACCAAAATCGTGTTGAATCTTATCTTAGTCTGGCTCGCTTTTATATGAAATCCAAAAAAGCGGGTGAGGCTGAAAGTGCAATTAAAAAAGCCATTTCGGTCAATGAAAAATCACCGCTCGGTTATCTTGAATACGCCAGATTCTACAGTTATTCTGCCAAACCGACCGAAGCCGAAGCGCAATTCAAAAAGGCTATCGAGGTTGAACCGACAAATATTGAAGCCCGTGAATCAATTGCCGGATTTTATTTAGCTCAAAGTCAACTGGAAAAAGCTGAACAAGCATTTAAAGATTTAGTCGCCGCACAAGGAAATAGTGCAGAAGGCAAAATGCAATTGGCAGAATTTTATGCATCGCCCAGAGTTGGACGTGAAGAGGATGCAATTGCGACATTAGAGGCGATTTTGAAAGATTCTCCTGAATATGTTCGCGCCCGCTATCGTTTGGCTGAAATTCATCTCGAACGTAAGGAAACTGCCAAAGTTACCGAACAGATCGAAAAACTTTTGGTGATTAATGATAGGGATGTCGAAGCCTTAATGCTCCGCGCCCGGCTCAAAATGCAAGATAATAAAGCCGAAGAAGCAGTTAAAGATTTAGAAGAAATTCTGAAGAAACAACCGTCTTTGAAAAATGCTCTTTATTATATGGCTCAAGCCCGACTGGCACTGGGGCAAGTTGAACAAGCCCGCGCTTTTATCGGTGATCTCGAAAAATATCATCCGAATTATCTTTACAGCAAATTGTTGAAAGTTCAGGCAAGTTTTACTGCCAATGAACCGCAAACTGCACTCCAACAAGCTAATGAATTGCTGGATGTGATTCAACGAAGTCATCCGAACCAAGACACCAACCCGCAAGAGTTGGAGCAGCTTCGCGTGCGTGCGATTTCGGCTCGCGGTCAAGCCTTTTTAGCTCTTGGCAAAATCAACGAAGCCCGTGCAGATTTGCAAGCAGTTTTGAAACTTTCACCGAATTCTTCGAGCGCAAACACAAACTTAGCCGGAGTTGAATTAGCTACCAAGAACTACGATGAAGCTCTGAAACTTTACGAAAAAGCCTTTTCGATTGATAAAAAGAATTTTGACGCACTGACCGGAATTATTTCGGTTTTCAAACTGCAAAAACAATTCCCGCAAGCTCAGGAAAGATTGGACAAAGTTTTAGCGGAAAATACTGCCCAAAAAGACGTTGCAGCATCATTACATTATTTGAAAGCTGACGTTTTCACAGCACAAAAAGACCTTGATTCTGCTCAAGCCGAATTAAACAAATCAATCGAAGCTGACAGCGAATATCTTCCGGCTTATTCAGCGATTGCCGCAATTTTAGTCGCGCAAAACCAAATTGACGCAGCCATCGAACAATATAAGAAAGTAGTTGAGAAAAAACCGTCATCCGCAGTCTATAGTTTGATCGGAATGTTGGAAGATGCACGAAACAATGTTGACGAAGCCGAAAAACAATATCGCAAGGCTTTGGACATTACTCCGGAAAATGCGATTGCTTCCAATAATTTAGCCTGGATCATTGCAGCGTATGACAAAGGAAATTTGGACGAAGCGTTGCAGCTTGCTCAAGGTTGCGTGACCAAAAGTCCGAATGTAGCAGGTTTTTACGACACACTTGGTTTAGTTTATTTCAAAAAAGGTTTACATGCTCCGGCGGTTGAACAATTTAAGAAGGCAATTTCTTTGGACGAAGCTGAAACTTCGCGGACAGGCTCAATTCCCAACCCCGCTTATCGGGTGCGTCTGGCAATGGCTTTAGCATCATCCGGCGATAAACCAAATGCTAAAAAAGAAGCGGAAATCGCACTTAAACGAGAACAAAATATGAGTCAGCAAGAGGCTCAGGAAGCGAAAAAATTATTAGGGAATTTGTAATCTCTCACTGGGTAAATAAAGTTATGTTGTTGATAACCATTTTATTTCAAAGTTCAAACGGAATGATGTTTTTTGGCAAAATCCCGGAAACTGCAGCAATCTTGCTTTTTGCAGTTGGTTTGATTGTCGGAACCATCGGAATTCGTCGATTTTTAAAAAGATACGATGATAAAACAAATTCTGAGGCTAAGAATAAAGAGGTTTTAAGATAGAGAGGAGAAAGATGGCAGTAGAATTTAGACAGAGAACAGCAGGTGAATTTTTACAGATGTTCAAGCGCAGAAAATGGCATATTTTGTTGCCGACTATCGCGCTTGGGATTGCCGTGGGATATGTGGTTTATCAGCTTCCCAGTATGTATGAATCGAAAACGTCATTGATGCTCAAACCGCCGACGATTTCGAGCGCGGTCGTTAAAGATATGACCGAAGATGATTTGTCGCAACGTCTGCAATCAATGAATCAGCAAATTCTGAGCCGTTCTACTTTAGAGCCGATGGTCAGCAAATACAAACTTTTTGACCGGGAAAAATCGCAAGGAATGCCAATGGAGCTCATCATTGAAAAGATGTATAAAGCTATCGTTGTCGAACCGGAAAAAGGTGATGACGGGAAAGTTACGGGGTTTAAACTTTCATATCGTGATCGCACACCCGAAGCTGCCCGCAATGTCGTTGCCGAATTGGCCGGAAAATATGTTAATCAACAGGTTGCCGAAGCCATCGAAGTTGCTGATAAAACCCGTCAATTTTTAGATGATGAACTTAATCAGGCTAAAACCACACTGGATACGATCGAAAAACAACGTCTTGATATTATGACGCAAAATGTTGACACTCTGCCTGAATCTTCACAAGGATTGATTGCTCAATTACAAGGTTTGCACCAGCGCGAAGAAAGTATTTCTAAGTCGAAAGAAACACTGATTGTTGAAAAAGGACGGTTAAATGACAGTATCCGAATGCTTAATGGTCAAATCAACATTGCTCAGAATGCAGGAAGAAAAGATACTGATGATGATGTTAAAACAAGTAGCATAGAAGATACTCCGGCATATGCTCAGATGATTAAAGATTTAGCCGAATGGAAAGCAAAGAAAGAAAATCTTTTGAAACAATACCGGGAAAAACATCCTGATGTCATTGAGGCACAAACCCGAATAGACAAAATTAATGAGCAAATTGCTGAATTGAAAAAGAATTCGGCTGATAGAGCAAAAGCAGCCGCGAGTCGAGGAGATCGCAAAACAGAAATCACTACCAAAAGTATCGAACTCGAAAAAGAAAGAGCAATAAGCCAAATTAATTCGATCGAACAACAAATGACGATGAAGGATCAGGAGTTGCGTGATAATGCTGCCCAAATTTCGATTTTGGAAGCAAAGATCAACACAATTCCAAATGTCAAAGTCGCGTTAGAAGCAATGAATAACCAGTATCAAACTGCGAAAACCAATTTTGATGAACTGAACAAAAAGCGGAATGATGCACAGTTGCAAGTGACACGCGAAAGCAATGCTCAAGGTGAAACCATTCGGGTAGTTGACCCCGCTAACCTTCCGCAATCACCCGTTAATGCGTCGAAAAAACCTATGTTTATTGCAGTCGGGGCAGGTCTTGGATTGGCTTTGGGTTTATTTTTAGCAGCATTGTTTGAAGTTCCGCGCCTGTTCAAAATTCAAAGTATTGAAGATGCCAAACATTACACCGGACTTCCGGTTCTGGCATCGGTTCCGCCATTGCTCACTCGTCAAGAATTGACTTGGCAAAAGCGTTCGTATTGGCTAAAAGTTTTTGCGGGAATTGTCGCCGCCATCGGCAGTGTCCCATTGTTAATTATTTTGTTGGAAAAAACCCGTATCTTTGAGCGGATGGTGTCTTAAAAGATAGGAGAGAAAATTATGTATAAAGAATTTTACGGCTTGACCGAAGAACCATTTACCTTAACCCCCAATCCAAGTTTTATCGTTTTTACGCCCAGTTATAACGAGGTCTTGGCTAGTTTGTATTATGGTCTGGAAAACGCTAAAGGCTTGATCGTTCTGATGGGGGAAGTCGGAACCGGTAAAACAACTGCTTTACGCTGGATTCTGAAACGGCTTGATTCAAGCGTTTTAGCGGCATATGTTTTCAATCCGCGTCTTTCAATTGATGAGTTTTATCACCATGTTACCCAAATGTTGGGGATTAAGGAATGGAATAACAAAGCCGAACTTTTGACTGCAATGGGCAGAGTTTTAGAAGAACGTCACCGCCGAGGACTTCGCACCGTTTTGATCATTGACGAAGCCCACGAACTTTCCGATTACGTTTTAGAGGAAATTCGCCTTTTGCTCAATTTTGAATCGGATAACGCCAAACATCTCCAAATTATTTTAGCGGGACAGCCCGAATTGCGTGAAAAACTCAATCAAGCTAACTTGCGCCAACTCAAACAACGGGTTGCTCTGCGTTGCAAAATGCACCAGTTGCCAACTGTCGAAGAAGTTGAAGACTATATTACCGAACGTCTTTCGATTGCCGGCAGCGATCAGCCGAATATTTTTACGCCGGGTGCGATTGATTTAATTTTCCAATGTTCCGAAGGTATTCCGCGCCAAATCAACAACATTTGCGACAATGCGATGTTGGCAGGTTATGCCGCCGGAGAACAGGTCATCGGACGGCAAATTATCGAAGAAGTTGCGGATAACCTCGATCTATTGCCAAGTTCGGCAAATAGCGTATCGCAAGAGCAACCAATCGAAAATGTCGGTTCAGCCAGAATTCTGACGGCAGAAGCCCGTGAAGAGCTTTGGAACAATCGCAATCGTTTGGAAAACAAAACGCATTCAAGTTCAAATACCAATACAAATTCAAACGTCAAGCCTTTTCAAACTGCCTCGCCTGTTTCCAATGGAAATAGCAACAGTAACAATGGTTTGAAACAAAATGCCTTTGATGAAGTCAACGATGATTTGCTCGAAATCGAAGAGGTTGGCGGTTTTTATTAAGGAGTCCGAAGCAGAGTTTACGAAGTTCGGGAAGATTTGAAAGTTTAATGAAGTTTAGGAAAAAAGAGGTTTCCTTCCCAAACTTCCTAAACTGACAACTAAAAATGCGGAGCATTTATGAGTATTCTTAAAGCATTACAAAAAAAGCAAGCTGAAGAGCCGCAAGAAGCGGTCTCATCAAAAGTTGTGTCGTTTGAGCGAAGCCCTCGACGTGTCACAGCTCCACCCGACTTTTTAGACAAAGGAGTCAAGATCGGGACTCCAACAAGTTCAGCGTTCAATGAGCAGTCTGTATCTAATTTTGGGATGGCACTCCCTGAAAAGAAAACGGAAGTATCTGCTGGGGCAACTTTGAACGCTGTTGGTTTGACGCGCATCGCTGAAAAACATCTTCCTGAATTTACTTCGTGGAAGGTTCAGCCGGAGCGCGTCGAGCCACGCCTCGTTGCGATCACACAGCCAAATTCAACCTATTGCGAAGAGTATCGCAGTCTTCGCACACACGTTCTGACCAAAAGCCAACGGCAAAAACTCCAAACCATCGTGATTGCCAGCGTTGGACCGGCAGAAGGTAAAAGTGTCACTGCACTCAATTTATCATGGCTGTTAGCTCAAACAGATGGAGTTAAATGCTTGATTATTGACAGTGATTTGCGGATGCCGAGTTTGACTGATTACATCGGAATTGAAACTGAAAAAGGACTTTCGGAAATTTTAACGGGTGAGACGACTTTAAAAGATGCAATCGTCAAACTTGAACCTTCGGGCTTACATTTGTTACCCGGCGGAGAAGCCAGGACTGATGTTGCCGAACTTATTTCAGGTCCGAAATTCAAGGAAATTTTACGCGAAGCCCGCGAAATGTTCGATTTTGTCATAATTGATGCTCCGCCGCTTGGGATCTTTACTGATGCAACCGTTTTGATCAATCAATCGGACGGTGCCTTGTTGGTCGTCCGGGCAAACCGAACCCGTTACAGCAATGTTGACCGCGTTCTAGAGGCTCTTCCGCGTGAGCGAATGATGGGCGTAATTCTTAACCAAAGTGAAGATGTGATGGATGAAACGCATTATAACTACGGTTATTACAAAAAGAGATTAGATTAAATGAGTCTCAAGCCTCAAGTCTCAAGTCAAATTTTTTTTTAATGACCTGAGACCTGAGACCTGAGACCTGAGACTAAAATGAATGGAAACCGATTCAGCCTCCGCACAATTGGATTATTACTCGCCGATGCCAGCATCATTTACGGCGGGATAGTCCTTGCTGTTTATCTGCGCGTCGGATTTTCGGGAGCTGATTTCGAGTTAAATGAAAAGAACGGTTGGTTAAAAATTACCTTTGCGACTTCAGTTTGTTTATTAATCCTTTATTTTTATGATCTTTACGATTATACCGTAATGGGGAATCGTCGAGAATTAATGTTGCGGCTCGTGCAGGCTTTAGGAATTGCATGGGCTTTGTTGTCATTCGTTTTTTATTTTGTTCCGCCATTATTCATTGGTCGGGGAATTTCAATCATCTCGATTCCGTTAGTTTTGGTTCTACTTTTATCTTGGCGGATTGTCATTCATTATCTAACGGGACATCCCGAAATAGGTGAAAAGATTTTAATTGTCGGGGCAGGACGAGCCGGGATTGATACTGCCGAAGCCATTTGGGAACGCCGTGATGCGGGCTATCGAATCGTTGGATTTGTCACTGACGGAGAAGAAACAGCTCAGGAAAAACTGGCTAAAGTAAAAATTTTAGGTGAAACTTCTGAGCTTGAAGATATTGTCAAAAGCGGCGGAGTTGACCGGATTGTAATTGCTGTCAGAGAAAGACGCGGCGCGTTTCCGACCGAAACTCTGTTACGAATGAGTTTGGCCGGCGATGTCAGTATCGAAGAATGCACTTCGTTTTTTGAAAGAGTAACCGGACAAGTTCATCTTGATATGCTGCGTCCTTCCTGGTTAATTTTTGCGGGACGCGGACGCGATACACGATTAAAAACAGCTTTTCGGGAAATGCTTCACAGATTGTTGGGTTTGATAGGTTTAATTTTGTCGTTTCCAATTTCTTTGGTAACAGCGATTTTGATAAAAATTGATTCCAAAGGACCGATCTTTTATAAACAAGAACGAGTCGGAAAAAATGGTAAGATATTTGAAGTCATAAAATTTCGTTCGATGCGGACTGATGCGGAAAAAGACGGTGTGCCGATTTGGGCAACTACCGAGGATGACCGCACCACTCGCGTCGGAAAGATCATTCGTAAAATTCGGGTTGATGAAATTCCGCAATTTTTGAATATTATCAAAGGTGAAATGATGTTTGTCGGTCCACGTCCCGAACGCCCGCATTTTGTTTCGCAGCTTGCTCAGGAAATTCATTTTTATGAACACCGGCATCTAGTTGCGCCGGGATTGACAGGTTGGGCGCAAATCAAATATCCATATGGCGCATCGGTTGAAGATGCCCGGCAAAAGTTGCAATATGATTTGTATTACATCAAAAATCAAAGTTTGCCGCTTGATATGGTAATTGTTTTTGAAACGATTAAAACTGTTCTTTTCAGCAAAGGCGGGAGATAACGCAAGTTAAAAGTAAAAAGTAAAAACACAAAATTAGTTGTTGAAAATACTGGATTTATTGAGTTAATAAGTGTTTTTAGATACTGAGTTGGAGAAAGAAGTATGAAGTTAGTTAAAGTAATGAAAAATTTGAGTTTGGTAGGATTGAGTTTGGCTGTATTTTCGGTCGCCGCATTAGCTCAGGAAACTACACCGAACCCGAGTGCTACACCTTCCCAAAAACGTGATCGTGTGACTAAAGGAACTACGGAAACAGCTAAAATAGAACCGAAAACTACTGAAACTCCAGGCGAAGTAAAAACAGAACCAAGCTCAAGTCCTGAAACTGTTAAAACTGAAGTTGTGACAAGTGAAACTCCAGCCAAAACTGATGATAAGACGCCTCGTTCAGAAAATCTATCCGAAGAAGAAGCCGCAATTTTGCCTTATTTCAACAACTATTTGAAAGAGTATCACCTCGGACCGGAAGATGTAATTTCGGTCGAAGTATTTGGACAGCCGAACTATTCAAAAGCCGGAATCGTCATTCCGCCAACTGCCAAAATTTCATATCAGTTGATTCCGGGCGGTGTTTTCGTCGGTGGAAAAACAACTGACCAAATAGCCGCAGAAATTGCCAAAAAACTTGATGAATATATCATTGATCCTCAAGTTACCGTGACACTTGATAAAGTCGGTTCAGCCCAATTTGCCGTTTTGGGTAAAGTTGCACTACCCGGCGTGCGCATCATGTCCAAGCGTTACAGCATTTATGATGCCGTTATCGAGTCAGGCGGATTTGCACCAAATGCGGATAAGAAAAAAGTTATGCTGATCAGGCATAATGCTCAAGGCGGTTTAACCCCAACTATTGTCAATTTTGAAACGTTGATGAATGGCAAAACCGAAATTCCATATCTCGTGCCGGGTGACCAGGTTATCGTGCCGGAAAAGAGATGGAGCTTGGATAAAATTCTTGGTATCGTTGGCAAAGCCAGCGCATTTCGCATTCTTTTTGGTGCCCCATTTTAAGAGATTTTGATTTCAGATTTGCGATTTGCGATTGTTTTATGGATCGTAGATCGCAATTTCTTTTTCAACTGAAATTATGATTCATAAACGCAAAATATTTAGCTTAGCAATTATTTTTCTCTGCTTTCTCAGCGTTAAAGCAGATTGGAAAAAAGTAAGTGTAAATTCCTTTGCGTGGTTTCATTCCGTTTATTTTGTCAATCAAAACAAGGGCTGGATTGTCGGCAGTCAAGGAACCTATCTTTACACCAATGATGGAGGTGCAACCTGGCGGCAAAAAGGCAAATTTACCCAAGATACAATCCGTGATGTTTATTTTTCAGACGAGCAAAACGGTTGGATTCTTTGCGAACGCGACATTTACAACGTTGGAACCTTGTCGCCCTCATATATTTTAAAAACCTCAAATGGCGGCGAAACTTGGGAAAAAGTTAATTTGCAGGGCGGCGGGAAAGAACGTTTAGTCAAAATCTTTTTTTCTAAAGATGGTTTTGGGCGGGCAGTTGGTGAAGCCGGAACTTTTTTTGCCATGCAGGATGACAAAAATACCTGGAAAAAAATAGACATATCGATTCAATTTTTGCTGCTTGATGGTAGTTTTTTTAATCAAAATAATGGATTGGTTGTTGGTGGCGGCGGCACTGCGATTTTTACTGAAGATGGCGGAAACACCTGGAATAAAGCAAATTTTACTAATAAATCAAATTCTAAACTCAATGCAGTCTTTTTTATTAATCAAAATAATGGCTGGGCAGTTGGTGCAGAAGGAAAAATTTTCACCACTTTTAATAGCGGAAAAGTATGGCACGAACAAAAATCACCGATTAGTAGTGATTTATTCGACGTATTTTTCTTAAATATGGGAGAAGGCTGGGCAGTGGGTGACAATGGAATTCTGCTGCATACTACCACCGCGGGAAATATTTGGACTCCGATGCAATCTACTGCTAAACGTAAACTTGAGCGAGTATTTTTTAACGGACAAAAAGGTTGGGCAGTTGGATTTGGCGGAACGATTTTAACCTATGATAAAGCATATAAAGAGGCTAATCCTCCAAAATCCACACCGACTTTACAAAAACGAACCTATTCCGCATCCAGTTAAAATTTTGTTTTTCGGGACTTGACAGCAGGGGTAAATTTTTCGTAATGTATCAGTTCGCCCTTTGAAAAAGAGGCAAAGATTTTTGAACAAAAAATGGGCATATACGTCAATTGGTAGACAGCCTCCCTTACAAGGAGGAAGTTAGGGGTTCGAGTCCCTTTGTGCCCACTAATTAGATTTTAGATTTGGTAATCTCCAAATCGAAATGCGGAGTCATAGTTCAGTTGGTTAGAACGCCAGCCTGTCACGTTGGAGGTCGCGGGTTCGAGCCCCGTTGACTCCGCCATTAAAATCAAAAAAGGCAAAAGTAGTTGGTTCTACTTTTGCCTTTTTGCTTTTGCTTGTAGCTTTTCTAACCTTTTCTTAATTCGGTCAAAACTTGTTTGGCAACTGCCTTGAGCGTATCAAATACACCATCACCTTTTGAAGCAACAGCTTCATAAACAGGTTCACCTTTTCGCTGAAGTTCTCCGGTCAATTCATCAACTGAACTGACATTGGGCAAGTCACGTTTATTTAATTGCAAAACGTAGGGAATCTGTTGTAAATCATAACCTTGTGATCTGAGATTTTCTTCAAGGTTATAAAGCGATTCAATATTGGCATCCATCCGTTCTTCTTGCGAATCTGCTACAAAAACCACACCATCAACGCCTTTCAAAATCAATTTACGAGATGCGTCATAATACACTTGTCCGGGAACTGTATAAAGGTGAAAGCGAGTTTTAAAACCGCGCACCGTGCCTAATTCTAATGGCATAAAGTCAAAAAACAAAGTTCGGTCAGTTTCCGTCGCCAAACTAATTAGCTTTCCTTTTGCTTGCGGAGCCGTTGAATCGTAAATATATTGCAGATTAGTAGTTTTCCCGCAAAGTCCGGGTCCATAATAAACAATTTTGCAGTTAATTTCGCGTGAAGCGTAATTGATAAATGTCATAATTTTGTAAACGGATAATTGTAATCGGTTAAAATTGTTGATTCGCGTCTTTTGGGAAAATGCAATTAACTATTAACTATTTACAATTAACTGAACAAACTGTCAATGTCTTCATCCGTGATTTCGGCAAAAAATGAATTTTGCTCGCCTTTTTGTTTTTCGCTCTCAAGCGAAACATCTTCCAAAATTGCTGCCAATTCGTGGCTGGCTTTTTTGGTCCGGAGTTTGACTAATCCCAAGGTTGAGCGGTCGTCAAATACTAAAACCAAAAGGCTTCGTCCGATAACACAGATGTAAATGCTTTCTCTTTCTCCTTCGTGAACTACAGTTGGAAAGATGTCCTCGCCGAGCAGTTTTGCCATGCTATTGGTTGCCGCGACATTTCCTGCCGCAAGGCTGGAAAAACTTGTCGTATCCATATCTCCAATATCGCCGTGAACCGCAATCGGTTGACCATCACGATCAACTAAAAACACAACACGTGCGGCTGACTCCACGCAAAGCCTTGCGAGTAGAGATTTTATTTTTTGAAACTGATGTTCTTGTATTATAAAGGGCGCTTCTGCCATGAGACCATTTTACTCTCTAGGATTTGGATTAAAAACTGAGGTAAGACTAAAGTCTTCCAAAAAAACAGCTTAGGAAGAACTTAAGTGGTTTGTAGGACAGGTATGCGTCAAACCACATACTTAATCTAACATAATAAAGGAGGACGCTTCAAGTGTTTTTTTATGTTTATCGTAATTTAACAAAAAAATGAAATCAGCCGTTAAAGGTCAAAAATCTAAGGCCACAGTAAAATATAAGGGATTTCTGTAAGGCGTATCAAAAAATGCTATTGCTCAAAAAAATGGAAAAGTGTTAAACTGACTGTTGGGTATTCGCGCTTGGAAAAATGCTCAGCAAAATCATATCTTCTAAATCAATTTTTTACAGTTGATTTTTACCCTCCTGATTATTTTCAGTAATTAAATTCAATGAAAAATCATATCTTTTCACAAAATCTACACGGTTTGAATCTTGTCACAATTGGTGGTGGGAATGGACTTTCAACTCTCCTTTCAGGACTTAAACGCTTTGTAAATGCCGGTAAACTTGAGCCGGTCTGGATCGAAAAACTTTCGGCGATCGTGGCTGTTTCGGATGATGGAGGTAGTTCGGGCAGATTGCGCGATGAATTACAAATGTTGCCTCCGGGTGACATCCGCAACTGTATGGTTGCTCTTTCGGAAGATTCATTGCTGCTTTCAAAACTTTTCAAGCATCGGTTTCGCGGTGACGGAGAGCTCGGCGGACATAGTTTTGGAAACTTATTTCTCGCGGCTTTAACCGAAATCACAGGTGATTTTGCCGAAGCCGTTAAACTTTCGTCCGAAATTTTAGCCAGCAAAGGTCATATTTATCCGGCAACGATGGAAGACGTTCGGTTGGTTGCCGAACTTGCAAATGGTGAAATGGTTTATGGCGAAACTAATATCGGCAAAATGGGCAATCAAATTAAACGTTTGAGACTTGAACCGGAGCAATGCCATCCGTTGCCGGAAACGATTGATGCAATTTACGAGGCGGATATAATTACAGTTGGACCGGGTTCACTTTTTACCAGTTTATTACCGCCGATTTTGGTCAAAGGTGTCACTGAAGCGATTGCAAACTCTTGTGCAGTTAAAGTATTTATTTGTAATTTGATGACACAGCCAGGCGAAACCGACGGTTATTCATCGCGGCAGCATTTAGAAACGATTAAAGAATATGCACCCGAAATTGATTTTGATTATGTGATTGTCAATAATCGCCCAATTAGCGAAAAGCAGGCAGAAAAATATGCAAGCGAAGGTGCGGAACAGATCGGAGTTCACGGTTCAATCACACCTGAAACGATTGTTGGTGCAGAAATTATTTACGGTAATCTGTTGGATGATAGCGAAATGGTTCGGCATCATCCCGAAAAACTTGCTCAAGTCGTTTTACTTTGTTCAAATAAACCAAGCGTGAATAAGAGTTTGAGTTACGACAATATTCAATGGCAAACTCAGCACGTTAATTAAGTTAGAAGTTTAGGGGGTTTAGGAAGTTTATGAAGTTTATGGAGGAAAAAATCTTCCGCAACTTTCTAAACGTTACCAACTTCCCAAACTAATTGATTTTATGGAACAAAATTTTCCCAATGAACAGCTTCCGCTGGATGTTTTGATTTTGGCGGCAGGGCTTGGAACGCGAATGCGTTCTAATTTAGCCAAGGTTTTGCATAAACTTGACGGTCGTCCGTTGATAAATCACGTTTGCCGAACTGCAACAGCACTTGCCCCGCGCAAAATTTATGTGGTTATCGGTCACCAAGGCGAAGAAGTCAAAAGTGCAGTTTTAGAAGAGTTGAATGCTGAACACGCCGAATTTGCTTGGCAAAATGAGCAGCTTGGCACTGGTCACGCCGTTAAT
>DAORIL010000088.1:0-14486 GCA_035438525.1 Pyrinomonadaceae bacterium | reverse complement strand
TCATTTCCGAAAGACTATTTACGGCTCTATCCCGATAAAAAAATGGATGTCGTGGAAATTGATCCGCAAATGACCGAAATGGCGCGAAAATATTTCAAGCTCCAAGACCATCCGAATTTACAGACTTTTCACGAGGACGGACGAGTTTTTCTCAATCAAAACACGAAAAAATATGATGTAATTTTAGTTGATGCCTTTACTTCCGTTTATTCGGTTCCCTTTCAACTAACGACGATTGAAGCGATTCGGCAAATGGAGAAAAGTTTAACTGATGATGGCGTAGTATTGGTGAATTTGATTTCGGCGTTTGAGGGCGAAGGTGCAAAATTTTTGCAAGCCGAGGTTCGCACTTACAAGGAAGTTTTTCCGAATGTTTATATCTTTAAACCCAGAATTGAAAAAGCTGAAAATCTGGCGCAAAACGCACTTTTAGTTGCCACCAAATCAAATAAAATTGGGTTTGATTCAAATGACGAAGCAATGTCTGTCTTACTCAAAAATCGCTACCAAAAACCTTTGGATTTGAATATTGCGGTGCTAACAGATGAGCTTGCGCCAGTCGAATATTATAATTCTCTGGCGCAAAAATGGACTGAAAAGTGAAATTATTCTTGCTCTAAAATTTTGAAATGGATTTTTTCTTGTTTTAACTCTTCCATTGCAATCCGGGTTGGCTTGGTTTTTCGTGGGTCAGCATTGACGCGAGGGTCGGCACCGCGTTGGAGCTGCTTACTGCGTTGGGCGGCAAGCAAAATCATCCGGTATTTGGAATCAATCTCAGGAATAGCCTCTACGCCTGATTCTTCTGCATTTTCTAAATTATCTTCTAATTCTAATTCGTTATTTTCTTCCATAAAAATTTTTCAATCTCCGATTGAATTTGTCTTAAAGTTTTCAAAAGTATTTAAAATCTTTTCGACGGCTTGGATTTGCCTCTCACGACGACACCTTTCGGCATAAATTACCGACTGTAAATCAGTTACAGCTTTGATGACTTCATCGTTGATAATCACATAATCAAATTTTGTGTATTCCTGCACTTCGTCACGTGAATTTTTCAAACGCAATTTCAGGTCTTCATCACTTTCGGTTTGGCGGGCAATTAGCCTTTCGCGTAAAACTTCAAAAGATGGCGGCAGAATAAAAATTCCGGTTGCATCCGAAGCTTTTTCCCGAACCAAATCTGCTCCCTGAACATCAATTTCCAGAATTATGTCGCGTCCGGCTGAAACTTCCTTTTCAACTTGCGTTTTAGAAGTTCCGTAATAATTACCGTGAACTTTGGCATATTCGAGAAATTCACCTTGGTCAATTAAATTTTCAAATTCTGCGTGCGAAACAAAATTATAATGTATGCCGTCTGTCTCACCCTCGCGTCTTGCACGAGTAGTGAATGAAACAGAATAGCCGATATTAGGCACTGTCCGCAACACTTCACGAATCAATGTGCCTTTTCCGCCGCCCGACGGTGATGAAATGATGAATAAAATTCCGCGCATTCGATATGGGATTTGGGATTTTTAGGAAAATTTGAAATCTTTAATCATAAATCCCTAATCAGTTTATGTTCGCTTTGGATTTTTACGACTTAAAGCCTTTCCAGCTTCTTCAATTTTTTCGTCTTGGAACATCAAATCTTCAAAAGCGATTCCTGTCAATTTTGTAATGTAATCAAGTTGCTTTTGGGTTTGCTGCCATTGTCTTTCAAATTTTTGATTTGACTCTTCAAGCCTTTTTTCCCAATCTTTTTGACTTTTTTTTCAATATCCATTCAGATTTCGCCTGTGAATCTGCAATATATTTCAAAGTCTGCTCAATTGTTTCAAATTTTTCGTTAAACTCTTCACTCATAATAATTTTATCTCTCAATTTTATAAGGGGCAGAAGAAACTACTAACACTTTAAAACAATCAATCCAAAATCCGCAATCACAAATCCAAAATCGAATCACATTCCCTTATAATTCGGTCCGCCACCGCCTTCGGGTGTCACCCAATTGATAATTTGATACGGGTCGGCAATGTCACAAGTCTTGCAATGGACGCAGTTAGAGAAATTTATTTTCAATTCTTTGCGCCCGCTTTTGACGTTTTCCTCCATCTCATAAACTTGTGCGGGACAGAATCTTTGACACGGATTGCCAAATTCTTCGGCGCAGCGGGTTGCACAAATTTCCGTATCCATCACATGCAGATGTGCGGGTTGGTCTTCGTTATGTGCAACTGTGGCGTGGAAAACATCGGTTGCTTTATTAAAAGTTAATGTGCCGTCAAATTTGACTTTTTCATAGCGGTCAGCATTTTTATCACCATAATCTTCCAAAGTCTGCATCCGTTCGTGTCCGGCAACGTGGTCTTCTTTGTCAATAAAGCCCCACGCCATTCCACCAGTCAAAAATTGTAAACCTGTATTAACGAGTGCCGACCAGCGACCTTTTTGAAACGCGCCGTGAAAATTGCGAACCGGATAAAGTTCATCATAAAGCCAGCTTTCATTAACCCAAGTCTCGAAATGTTTCAAAGAATGCGCCGAAAAATCATCGTGCGCAAAGGCGTGAACAATCGTTTCTGCCGCTAACATTCCTGATTTTATCGCCGTGTGAATTCCTTTGATGCGTTGCCCGTTCAGAAACGCCGCACAATCTCCGACCAATAAAACTCCGTCGGCATAAAGTTGCGGCATTGTGTTCCAACCGCCCGCATTAATGGTTTTTGCACCGTATTTGAGCATTTTTCCGCCTTCCAAAAGTTTGGCGACTTCAGGATGCGTTTTGAATTTTTGAAATTCGGCATGCGGATCAATATTCGGATCTAAATAATCCAAGCCTGTCACATAACCGATTGAGATGATGTTATTTTTCATCCCGTAAATCCAACCGCCGCCGTAAGTCTTGGTATCAGACGGAAATCCGAGCGTGTGAACAACTAAACCTTCGTCAAAATTCCCCGCCGGAACTTCCCATAATTCCTTGACTCCGAGCGAAAAAACTTGCGGCTCTTTGCCTTTGTTTAAGCCGAGGCGTTCGGTTAATTGTTTTGCCAATGAACCACGCGAGCCTTCGCCTAAAACCGTAACTTTGGCTAAAAGATCAACCCCAGGCTCAAAATTCCCTTTCATTTTGCCTTCTTTGTCAATTCCTTTGTCGCCGGTGCGGATGCCGATAACGTGGTCATTTTCGTCATAAAGCACTTCGGACGCAGGAAATTCGGGGAAAATATTGATGCCTTCGGCTTCACATTTTTCGGCTAACCATTCACACATTCGGCTCAATGAAATGATGTATTTCCCTTTATTGACAAGCGGCGGCGGGGTGATCGGGGCTTTGATTTTACGATTTTCGGTTAAATACCAGGCGGCATCAGCCGTAACTTGAGCATCAACCGGACAGCCTTGTTCAATAAAATCGGGCATCAATTCTTTAATGCCTCGCGGATCCATCACCGCACCCGAAAGAATATGTGCGCCGACTGCTGAACCTTTTTCGACAATAGCAATTTCAAGATCATCAATCTTTTTGCCTGGTCTGAGTTTTGCGTCAACCGCTTCGTTATGTTCCTTGATTTGTTTTTTCAGATGCAGCGCTAATGCCAAATTGGCTGGTCCTGCACCCACCAAAACCACATCCATCGGTAATTGTTCACGTTCAATCATTATTTTGCCTCAAAAATGAATGGTCATTCAGTTACCAAAAATATAACAGAATGCCCAAATTAACTCTAGTCAAGACTAAACAAAGACTGATTTTTTCTCTTCGATCTGGTCAAATTTATTTAATTGACCAACTAAATTCCTTGATTTTTCAACCCAAGGCTTTTCAATAAGCTGATAAGTAATTTTTGAGATGAAATAAATTATGCCGAATAAAAATGGATTTACTAAATATGACCAATTGCTTTGAAAATAAAAGATTTCTTCGGTCGGCTTGAGAATAAAATATTTGGTCAAACTAAACGCAATATCCAAAATCAAAGCATGAGTTAAATAAACGGAATACGAATATTTTCCGGCATCGATAAAGAACTTTAATTTCAAAATTTTGCCGATCAAACCGTCTTTTGTTTGGCTAAAAATATAAAGAACAAACATAAAAGCCGGAATGCTTGAAAACAAAAAGACTTTATTTGTCGAAGCATTAGTGATTACCACAACGACCAAAATTACGGAAATAATTTCTAAAATCGTAGTCAAATAAACATTTAGTTGACGAATGTTTTGCGTAACTTGGAAAAGAAAAACTCCGGCAAAAAATCCGCCGATGCAGCGGTAAATTCCGTTAATCAGCGTCCAATCGAGCGATTGCCAATTTGAGGAATTAAAAAGATAAAAATAAACTGCCGCACTCAAAATCAGTGCAAACCACGGGTTTTTCCATTTTCGGCTCAAAAGGGCAAAAGCGAAAAAGATAAAATAAGTAAAAAATTCGACGCTAATACTCCAGCTCGGATAATTCCAACTTGGATTAATGTGCAAATTTAATGAATGAATGAGCAAAAGATTACTGATAAAGGTTTGGACTGTATTAAATTTAAGCGGGTCGGCAAGCTCAATCTGATATGAAAAAAGAATCCATTTCAATAAAATGTAAAGCACCCAAACCAATAACAAGGTGAAATGCAGCGGATAAATTCTACCTAAACGCAAAAAGAAATAGTCTCTGAACTTAAAACCTTCAGCAATTTTTTCCCGATACGCGCTCGCCATTACAAAGCCCGATAAAATAAAGAAAAAATCAACAAAGAGATAGGAATTTGCGACAAATTTATTCGGATTATCGAGGTGATAAAAAGGCGAATGATACAAGACGACCGCAAACGCAGCAACTCCTCGCAAAGATTCAAGTTTATCGAAATATTTTGACATTATTTGAGTTGTAATCTCAGTTTTGCAGCAAATCGTTTTGAGGTAAGGCAACGACTCTTTTAAGTATAAAAAATTAAAAGCCTCATTACAACAAAATTTCTATTATGAATTATGCAAAAATTCGGATAAACTGCGTTCAAGGTTTTGAATCTATGCGACTTAGAAAGAGTTTTATTTGCCTTTTGCTCGTTTCTGCAATAGTTTCGGCGTGTCAAAATTCGCAATCAACTAATTCGCCAAAAATTATTTTATGGGCGTGGGAACGTCCCGAAAACCTTGAATTTATTGATTCGGGTAAGATCAGCGTCGCATTTTTAGCCCAAACGCTTGAATTAAGTGCTGATAATGTTAAGGTTAAACCGCGCCGACAACCTTTGAAAGTTTCGCCGGAAACAAAATTGATCGCAGTTACCAGAATTGAAACCGATAAAAAGGGCGAAAAAGTAAATTTATCCGATCAACAAAGTCAGGAAATCGTGCGATTATTACTGGCAACTCTGGAACTCAAAAATGTTTCTGAGATTCAACTTGATTTTGACGTAACCGCTTCGGAGCGTGAATTTTACCGCCAGATTTTACAAGAATTACGAAAAAAATTACCGCCAAATATCGGTTTGACAATTACTGCTCTGGCTTCGTGGTGCATTTCGGATAACTGGCTCAAAGATTTACCGATTGACGAAGCCGTCCCGATGGCTTTTGATATGGGGGCAGACGATAAAACTATTCGGAATTTTTTAGCTTCGGGAAAAGATTGGCCAGAGCCGAAATGTCAGAGCAGTTACGGAATTTCAATTGATGAACCGCTTAAAATAGAATTTAAGCCGAACCGAAAATTTTACTTATTTACTTCTAACCCGAATGGTTGGAAAAAATCAGATTTAGAACGTCTTCCTGCGGGGGTTAAGTTATGAAAAACATTGCTAAACTGTTGTCTTTGTGTCTGTTATTTAGTTTCTTTATTCAATCCGTAATGGCTTGCGGACCGTTTACGGTTGATCCGGTTTTTAGTTTAAGCCGTCACGCCGATTATCCTTTAAGAGATTATGCCAAAGGTAAAATCGGCATTATTCCGTCCAGTTACGGGAGAATGTCGCTGTTTCTTTTTTATCGCGAATTAAATGGATTGCCGCTTTCTGCCAAAGAACAGGAGCAATATCTCAAAGCTCTTTCTGAGCGCATCGGCACTTACATTCCCGACAGCGAAGACACCGGAGAAGAACCGCCGCCGCCGAAAAATACTGCCATCGAACAATGGAAAACTTCGCGTGCAAAGGTATTCACGGGCGATGCTAAATTGGAAACAGAAAAACGTCTTCCTGACGATTATTTTACTTATACTTCTTGTTTAGATGATGCTTTTCGCAATGCTGCCAATACTTTAGAGGCGCGAATTACCAAAAATGGAATCAATGATGATGTCAAAGAATGGCTCAACGGACAAGATGCGGTTTTTACTAATTGCGGTGAAGGAAGTAAAACTCCTGCCGATGTTGCCGGAAATGCACCCGAATGGCTCAAAAAAGATCGTGCTTATCAAATTGCCGCGGCTTTGCTTTACTCAGGCAAAAATGCCGAAGCCCGCACCGAATTTGAAAAAATTGCCAACGATAATAATTCCGTTTGGAAAAATACCGCGAAGTTTGTTGTGGCCAGAACTTACATCCGTGAAGCGAGTATGTTTGAAGATAGTGAGCAAGTTAAAGCTCAAAAAAATGAATTGCTGCAAAAAGCCGAAACTCACCTGAAAAGCATTCTAAATGATAATTCGATGAAAGAGTTTCATGCGTCGGCAACCAGACTTTTGAATTTAGTCGGATTCCGCTCCAAACCGCTTGAGCAACGCAGGAAATTAGCCGAAACATTAGCTCAAAAAGGCGAAAACCTGAATCTTTACAATGATTTGATTGATTACATTTGGCTGCTGGATAAAGTTGATAATGATTCCAGAGAAGTAGGTCGTGAGCGCGAACAAAAAGAAGCCGAAAAAGCCGGAAAAGAATACGATTACGATTACAATCTAAAACGTCAGGACATTTCTAAAGCCGAACTTGGTGCAGAATTGACCGATTGGCTTTTTACTTATCAAGCCGAAGACGGTTTTGAACATTCGGTTGCTAAATGGAAAGAAACCAAACGTCTTCCGTGGCTGGTCGCTGCGCTTTCAACTGCAAAAAAAGATTCAGCTAATCTTTCTGAAATTTTGAACGAGGCAGATAAGATCAAAGCTGATTCGCCTGCCTTTGCCACTACTAAATTCCATCAAATTCGTTTGCTGATCGAAACTAAAAAACTTGCCGAAGCCAAGCAAAAAATGGCTGAAGTCTTGCCGCAATTGAGCAAATATGAGCGTTCTACGCAAAATGAGTTTCTTTCACAAAGGATGCAATTAGCAGAAAATCTGGATGATTTCCTTAAATTTGCTCAACGCCAAGCCGCAACTTTTGTTTGGAGTGATGATGCTAATGAGGTTGGCACAAATTTGAAAGACGATAAAGAGCTATCTGTTTGGAAAAATCGGACAATGTTTGATTATGACGCGGTTGGAATTTTTAATGAAAAAATGCCGCTTTCGGTTTTACGTGAAGCCGCTTTGAATCCAAATCTTCCGACACATTTGAAAAAGTTTTTAGTGATCGCAGTCTGGACCCGCGCTTTTGTTTTGGGCAACACGACAATTCAGACCGAATTTACTCCATTAATGACAAAATTTGCGCCTGAATATAAAGTTGCCTCCACAGTTTCAGAAGCTAATTCGCTTTTGGCAATCGGGCGCAATCCAACTATTCAAATTTATGTTCCGACAGGCTACGGGCGCGAAGATTCTCCAACTAATACAATTGACAGTATTCGCGGAAATTGGTGGTGTGTGGAAAAAGAAACCGTTTGGGATTATCCGGGTTTTCTTACCCCGGAGCAAAAAACAACCACTCTTGCCGAACAAAAGAAAATTGCGTCGGTTGGCGAATCTGCCACATTTTTGGCGCGTCGGGCAGTCGATTTTGCCAATAAAAATATGACCAATCCGAATACGCCCGAAATTCTGCATTTAGCAGTTCGTTCAACTCGTTATGGTTGTCGCGATAGTCAAACTTTGCAATTTTCCAAAGCCGCTTTTGATATTTTGCACAAAAAATTTCCGAAAAGTCCCTGGACCGCAAAAACTCCATATTTCTTTGGAGAACCGGAAAATTAAGCTATTTTATGGTGCCTTATCGAAATATAAATCACTTTTTTCGATTTTTGTTATGGAACTTCAAAGATAAACTTGAAAATTCTATTGGATTTCGATAAGGTATTCGTTTAGAAAAATAGTTTCTAAAATTTAAGCGGTTGTGTTATTGTTCTATACAATTCAGTATTTCTATGTAACCAATTGAATTTAAGTGAATTATTTATCTAAATTATTGCCGAAAAGATAAAAAAAGAAAAAATTTATTTCAAAAACACATTTTTTTACTCGTTTCGGTTTGACTATGGATGATGAGAAATTTATATTGTCCAATGTTCCCAAACTTTTTAAGTTGGAAACGTCTAAATTAAGGCGTAAAAACAAAAATAATATTATCTTTGAGAAGACAGGAGATTAATTTTAAATGAAAAAGACTTTAGTTTTATCAACCCTTTTAGCTGTTGCAGCTTTAGGTTTCGCTTGTGGAGGCGATCAACCTGCTGCTAATGCCAATAAAGCTGCTAACACCGCTGCTAATGCTGCAAACGCTGCTGCTAATGCTGCTAATACCGCTGCTAACACCATTGCAAACGCTGCAAACGCTGCTGCTAATGCTGCTAATGCTGCTGCTAACACCATGAAAGAAGCTGCTAACACCGTCAAGGATGCTGCTAACAAAGCTGCTGACAACAAGGCTGCTGACAAACCAGCTGACAACAAAGCTGCTGATAACAAAGCTGCTGACAACAAAGCTGCTGAAAAGAAACCGTAGTCTTAGCACTTTACAGTTTGTAAAAAGCACGTTGTTTTCAAACAACGTGCTTTTTTCTTTTATTTCAATTGTTCTTTTAATTCCTCAATAGTCGTCACAGGTCGCTGACAAACAAAATTTTCGCAAACATATACAGTTGTTTTTCCGTCAATCAACTTTCGTTCGGCTAAAAGCGGTATGGTTTCCGCATTCTCTGCATTTTCCGCCAAAACTATAATTTTATTCGGTAAATAATTACTCCAGATCTCCCTTTTCATTTCCCTTGAATCGCCTAAAATTACAATTTCTTTGGTGGGATTCAGATAAAATTCCAGCGTTGATAATACTCGTCCAAAACCGTTTGGATACCTTTTTACTTGCGATGTGACCAAACGCAAAATTGCAACAGCAAATTTTTCGTATTTTTCTTCGCCGGCTAATTTTGATAATTTCAACAAAACGTCCGCTGCTACCGAATTTCCTGATGGAGTCGCATTGTCAAAGAAATCTTTGGAACGCACCACCAATTCTTCATGGTTGTTGCCTGTAAAGAAAAATCCGCCGTTCTCTTCATCCCAAAATTCGTTGATCAGAATTTCCGCCAACCGTTTGGCTTCCTGCAGATATTTGATTTCACCCGAAACTTGGAATAATTCGATCAATCCATCAGCAAAATTGGCGTAATCTTCCAGATAAGCATTTAATTTTGCTGTTCCATCTTTCCAACTTCTAAGCAAATAGCCGTCCTTTTGCATATTTTCGAGGATAAAGTCGGCATTTTTCTGAGCAATCTGTAAATAATCCTCACTTTGTAAAATCGCGGAGGCTTCGGCAAAGGCTGACAACATCAAACCATTCCAGGCGGTCAAAACTTTTTCATCCCGGAGAGGCTTGATCCGTTTTTCGCGCTGACTGAAAAGTTTTTCGCATCCGTTGGAAAGAATTGCGTGTAACTCTGATTGTGAGATTTTGAAAACTTCGGCAGTTTCTGCCAACGAATTTCTGACGTTTAGAATATTTTTTTCTTCAAAGTTCCCGTCTTCCGAAATATCGTAATAAAAATTAAAAACCTGCGCTTCTTTTTCGCCTAAATGCTCCTCAACTTCTTTTGGAGTCCAGACAAAGAATTTCCCTTCCACTCCTTCACTATCTGCGTCCTGGGCTGAATAAAATCCGCCTTTTTCGTGCAGCATTTCGCGCTTGATATATTCCAGAGTTTCGACTGCAATTCGCTTGTAAAAATCATCTTTGGTAATTTGGAATAGATGCAGATAAATCCTGACTAATTGAGCATTATCGTAGAGCATTTTTTCAAAGTGCGGAACGAGCCAAATCGCATCAACGGCATAACGATGAAATCCGCCGCCAAGTTGATCATAAATTCCTCCGTTTGCCATCTTTTGACAGGTCTTTTTGACAATTTCGAGCGCGTTCTCTTCCCCTGTTCGTTGGTAATAGCGCAACAAAAACTCCAGCGACATCGAAGGCGGAAACTTCGGTGCGCCGCCAAAACCACCATTCTTTGCATCAAACGTCCGCGCAAAGCTATGAAATGCCACATCAAGTTCTTCAAGAGATAATTCGCTCGCAGAAGCCTCTAAGACTCCAACACTTTTGATTTCTTTCAAAATATCGCCGGCGGAAAACTCAATTTCCTCGCGTTTAGTCGCCCAGGCATCAGCCAGACTCGTTAAAATTTGCTTAAAACTCGGCATATTGTAACGATTAACAGGCGGAAAATATGTTCCGCCAAAAAACGGGAGCTTTTCAGGCGTAAGAAAAACATTAAGCGGCCACCCGCCGCTTCCGGTAGTTAATTGGACAAAATTCATATAGATCTTATCCACATCAGGGCGTTCTTCCATATCAACCTTGATGTTGACAAAGTTTTCGTTCATTATCTGCGCCGTTTCTTCGTCTTCAAATGATTCGTGTTCCATCACGTGACACCAATGACAGGCTGAATAGCCAATGCTGACCAGAACAGGCTTGTCCTCTTCTTTTGCTTTCTCAAACGCTTCATCGCCCCACGCATACCAATCAACCGGATTGTGAGCGTGCTGGAGCAAATACGGACTTGTTTCGTTAATCAAACGATTTGTGTGCTGATGTTCATTTTGCATAATTTTATTGTTTCACGCTGAAACGATAGAAGCAAATTTATGTTAGAATCTCCATTTTGAGCCAACCGATGAAGATTTCAAATAGCTCTCCAAAGTCGATTTATTCATCATTTGACGTTTTTCCCACCAGAAAAGGGGCGGCGATTCATATTGATAAATTTGCCCGCGCTTTATTTGAACAATTTGATGGCGGATTGTTGTATGTGCTTGGGAATGAACAACTTCCCGATTATCAAATCGAAGATAAGGTTGAAATAATTCGCTTTAATGTTCCCGAACAAAATTATTTGCGCCGTGCATTAATGTTCAGTGAAAATCTAAGCAAATTGTTGGATGAATGCGAAGAAGGTTTGCAGATTTGTCATTTTCGGGATATTTGGAGCGGTTTGGCAATTTTAGGACGTGAAAGAACATATAAAACTCTGTTTGAAGTCAACGGTTTACCTTCAATCGAATTACTTTTTCTTTATTCAAACATTGCGACGGAAACGCTTGAGAAAATCAAAGCACAGGAAAAACTTTGTTTGGAACAGAGCGATTTTATTATTACGCCTTCTCATTCGATAAAACAAAAAGCGTTGAGCTACGGAATTGCGGAAAATAAAGTTCAGGTCATTCCGAACGGAGCATTTATCAAGCCTAAAGCTGAAAAACCCATAGATGCACCGGAAAAATATCTGCTTTATTTTGGAGCCTTGCAATCGTGGCAAGGGGTTGATGTTCTGCTTCGTGCCTTTGCCCGTCTGCGTGATTTGGAAGATTTATATTTAGTCATTTGCGCGTCAAATTATTCGCGCCGTGCAAAAATTTTGACCAAACTTGCCGAAAAATTAGAAGTCAATGACCGGATCATCTGGAATTTTGGTTTGAGAGAAGAAGATTTAGCTCCGTGGCGCGATAATGCTCTGCTTTCGGTTGCGCCTTTGACCGAATGTTCGCGGAACATTGAACAAGGATGTGCGCCATTGAAAATTTTAGAATCAATGGCTTCTGGTGTTCCCGTCATTGCTTCGGATTTACCTTCGGTGCGCGAAATTATGACTGACCGTGAACACGGACGGCTGATTCAGCCTGACCGTTTCGGTGAACTGGCGCGTGTGATCCGTGTTCTCTTGCAATATCCTGACAAATTAGCCGAAATGGGTGCAAATGCCCGACAAAAAATCGAAAAAGACTTTCTTTGGGAACATTCAATCGCAAAATTGAAAGAAATTTACGTCAATATTTTGCAGAATTAATTTACAAACTTAAAAGAATCAATTATTTTAACCAAAATCAATTTGCACGGAGAAATACGTGAAAGCATTTTTTACTCTTGGAAAACTTTCGGCTGAAGAAAAAAATCTACTGTTAAAAAAACAAATTACCGACGCAAAAACTCCCGACCAATGGCTGGCGTTTTTTCAAAAGCTGCGGGATTTTGATAAGGAAAGCGATTCTACCCGCAAATGGACGGGTGGAATAGGCTGCGCCGGATTTTTCGTTATCTTTTTCAGTTTCTTTCTGATGGCGATTTATGTTGGATTTTTGACCATTTTTATTGGACTTTTTATGGTTATCGCCGGATTAGCCGCCTATTTTTACATCAAAAAATACGACATTCCCGGCGAGGTTCTGACTAATACGCTGATTCCGATTTTGAAAATATTGCGGGAAGAAATGAAACCTTCCGAACTGTTAAAGCTAAAACTGGATTTGCGCGGATTTGCTCTGAAAGAGAAATTGACCAATCAATCACAGCCTTATCAACGCGGAGCTTATTACAGCATTATTGATTATTTTTACAAAGATCAATGGTTTGACGGCGAAACGGTTTTAGCCGACGGGACGATTCTCAAATGGAATGTTTTTGATTACGCCAAACAGAGCAAAAAGTCGAAACGCACTCCGCGAGGCAAATATAAATCCAAAACGAAAAATAAACATCGCAGTTTTATTTCGATGACCGTTGGAATGCATGAGAAAAAATATGAATTGCCCGAAAAACTCAAGCAAAAAGATCAGGTTGGAAACATCAGAACCAAAGAAAGCGGTGATTATAATTGGATGAACATCAAAAAAATGATCAAACACTGGGAAGGACAAACTTTTTCTGCGCAGGATTTTGCCAATGCGGTGGCAATTGCCTATACCAGAGCAACTCCAACCGGAGGTAAAAAATAATGTCGTATTGTCAGCTTCAACGCGGTTTTTTTATCCTTCGTCCATGCGACCAACAGGCGGTTAAGGCTTGCACTCAATGCAATCGCCCTGTTTGTCAGTCGCATTTATCCGTCAAAAGCGGTTTCCAACTTTGTGTTGACTGCGCCAAGCAGCATAAATCCGATTATTACGATGATGATTGGGTTTATTCGTATCGTAACTCCTATTACGGCAGCGGTTATCGTCCTTTTATGTATGGTCATCACGATTATCAATCATTTGATCGTTATGATAATGATGTAGATGATTTTGACAACGATTCGGACGTAGGAGATTTTTCTGACAGTTAGTTCGATTTGGGATTGATTGAAAAAGGCAGAAACACGCGCGTCAGCAAGTGTGTCATTTAACGTTTTTAACACGCTCCTTAATAGTCGCGTTTCCGCCTTTCTGATTCAATCTTTTCAAGTTTCATCGCCATAAATGAATAAAATGCAGAATCCAAACTCCGCAATCCCAAATCTTCTGTTTTTAACAGAAAATTATCCTCCTCAACGTGGCGGAATGGCTGTTTCGTGTGATCGAATAGTCCGTAATTTGCGTGAAAACGGCGTAAAGATTGATGTTGCACATTTCAGCACTCGTTATTTGCGTTGGAAAGTTGAGCAAAAGATCAATGGCAATCAAATTTGCTGTCCTGTGCGCGAAGATGTGGCTCATTCGATCAATCGTTTGTGGACAATTCTGGAAAATCGAAACGAAAGTTATACGCACGTTGTCGCTTTCGGTGGACTTTTGCCGATGATGGCAAGCCCCGTCTTTGCTGCGTGGCTGGAAGTTCCGTTGATAACCTTAATTCGTGGAAATGATTTTGATGCAGGGATTTTTTCCTTAAAACGTGGTGATATTTTGCGTGACGCTTTGGAAAAATCAACGGCAATTTGCGCAGTTTCCAAAGATAAGGTCGAAAAGATCAGTAAACTCTTTCCAAACACCAAAACTTTTTGGACTCCGAACGGGATTAACTTAAAAGATTGGGAATTTTCGCAGGAAGATTTAGATTTTGCCCGAAATTGGCGGGAAACAAATCTGCAAAAAGCTCAAAAAGTGCTTGGCTTTTTCGGTCAATTGAAACGTAAAAAGGGCGGATTGTTCTTTCTCGAAAATCTTTTGCGAAGTCATCTGTCCGACAGGTTTCATTTACTTCTGATAGGTGATGCTGAACCCGAAATGCACGATTGGCTCGAAAAACATCGTGAAGAAGTCAGTTTTTCAACCCTTCCTTTTTTAGACCGTTACGAACTTTTACCCTATTACGCCGCTTGTGATCTGGTCGTTATTCCTTCTTTCTATGACGGGATGCCTAATGTTTTGTTGGAGTCGGCGGCACTCGGGATTCCTTCGATTTCTGCTAATACGGGCGGAATGCGAGACGTTT